>NZ_JAAGPM010000058.1:0-49070 GCF_017104865.1 Burkholderia sp. Ac-20349 | reverse complement strand
AACCTGTTACTGTTTTCGGTTCAGTTAAGAACCGGTCGCTCACTCAAAGCTGACAGGAATATGAATTGCTTCATAAACCTGACTTACTTTAGTGTGAGACTCTTGATACTTTCGCTATCTGATCCGAGGATCAGCTCGCTTCCATCAAGCGCCCACACTTATCGGCTGTTAATTTTTAAAGAGCGTTTCTGCGAGGAACTTCGTGTTTCTCAGCAGCGCTGCGTTTTCAGCAGCAGAGAAGCGAGATTATGAACCGTGTTTCGCATTTCGTCAACAACTTTTTTTACTACATCGTTGCGACTGCGGGGCTCAACTTCCAGGCCAGTGGCGCGCTCCAGACTCCAGCACACCGCCAACCTTGCTTCCCTCTCCCGCGCCGCGTTTCCGTTAGCGCGAAAGAGGCGTGATTGTAGGGAGCTCCCGGCATTCGCGCAAGGGGTTTGAAGCAACTTTTTTACAAAAGCTGCAATTCGGCCGACCGGCCATGCGTCGGCACGAGACCGCTTACGGTGCAAAGAACGGACTAGAATGTGAGGTTCTTCGCCTCTTTCTATATACGTCTTTAATATGCGCCAGCGAATCGCCAAACGCCTCCCCCCCGATGCCGACAAACTGGTCGGTCTGTCGCTTGCGCTCTTCGCCTCGGGCAGCCGCATCGAGGATCGCTTCTGGGAAGCGAAGCTCGACGCGCTGCTCGCCAAGATTGTCCGCAACGGCAACCAGACCACGCTCGACGCAGCACTCGACCATCTTCAGCAGAATCATCCCGACGCCTATGGCGCGCTCGCCGACATGGCCGAGACGCACAGCGAGTCGATGGTGATCGAGCACGACGGCCAACCGTTCGACGCGCTGCTGGTCGCCGTCCCGGTTCTCGCATGGACGCGCTACATGATTCCGTCGGGCCCGCTCAAGGGGGACGTTGCCGACGCGCTGCGAACGCACCTGCAGGCTCACGTCCTGGCGAACGGTACCCTCGTCGGGCTTGCTCCGTTCCTCTACAGCATCGACCAGTTGCCGCGGCACCACGTCGAAACGTACCGGCTGGCCCAGCAGCTCGCGCATGCGGCGATCAGCCAGCACACGCCCAAGCTCAGCTTCGGCGACCTGCCGGAAACCTCGCCGATCCTGGCCGACCCGCGCTTCCTGCTCGCCGTCGTCGCTGCGCCCGCCGGCGCACCGCTGTTCCGCTGGCAGGAAGAAGAAGGCGGCAGCCGGATCGAACGTGGCCAGTGCCTCGAGCAATGGACCGCCCAGGGCGGCCCGAACCTGTCGATCGCCCTGCCCGGCTGCGAGTTCGAGTGCCTGCTTCCGGACGCGTACTATTCGGCCTGCCGGGATGCGGACGAACGCGTGCGTCCGCACACGGTCAGAACCGCCATTCGTTATCTTTTCGACACACTTGGTGCGGCACCGCAAGAGCTGCGCGCGGTGGTCGCCGGCTTCGGCGAACGCCGTATCGACGAGTATCGCGTCGGCTTCACGCGACGCGCCAGCAACGACGTAATCTACGGCGTCGTATGGCCGCTCTACGGCCGTGAAAACGGCGACGTGTCGATCGACAGCGCGACGCTCGAAGGCGAAGCACCGATCGAAGGGCCGCTCGAAGAAATCGTGAGCCTGCTGAAGGAATGCGGTGTAACCGACGTCCGGCGGCACGCGGGCCGCTTCGAGCCCGAATACTGCGACGACTGCGGCGTGCCGCTCTACGCCGATCCGCTCGGCGAAATCGTCCACGCGGAAATGCCGGAAGACGCATCACCCGCCCAGCCGCACTTCCACTGACCCGCAGCACAGCAGGCCCTGACGGCCTGCCCGCCTGAAGCCGCTCACGGTTCCCGCCGGAGCGGCTTTTTACTTGTCCGCCCTCCCGCCGCCCAAAATTTCATACTTTTCCTAAGCCTTTCAGCCAAGCAGACATCGTGTAAGGTCTTTGTCATCATCAGACCCAAGGCATGCCAGACGGCAGATCAATGGCTCACATTATGGAGGTTGAATATGCGGTTCCTGATGCTCAATTCAGACGCCGAACGGCGTGACGGACTGAAGGCCCTGTTGCGACAGATCGACCGTCACGCCAGCATCAACGATGCGCCCGACAGTTTTCAGGCGCGCAGGCTGCTGCGCAACCAGCGTTTCGACCTCCTCGTGATCGACTGGCTCGATGTCGGCCGGCTCAGCGAGCTTCAGGCGCTCTGCAGCGCGTGCTCGCCGACACCCGTCGCCGTCCTGGTCGACGAGACATCGCCGGAAGCCATCCAGCGCTTCTTCAACTATGGTGTTGCCGGCGTGATCCCGCACTCCACGCGACCGCACCTGATCGTGCGTGCACTCGAGATCGTGCTGCTGGGAGGGCACTACATCCCGCCGATCGCGCTCCGTCTGCTGCCTTCCACCGCCGCGGCGCGCTACGATGCCCATTTCCAGACGCTCGCCGGATCGCTTCCCCGCCGCCCGCCGAGCGGTCTCTTGTCGCCGCGGCAAGCGCAGATCATGCGCTTCGTCCACATGGGCAGCACGAACAAGATGATCGCCCGCACGCTCGGCATCAGCGAAGGTACCGTCAAGATCCACCTCGCCAGCATCTTCCAGCAGCTTGGTGCCGCCAATCGCGCCGCCGCGGTCGCGATCTACAACGGCTGGCTGTCGCCCCATCTCGAGGTGCTGCTGGCGAACCGCAGTCGCCCGCGCAAGCCGCCCACCGGCGAACACGGCCCGGTTCCGCTGCGCCCGCAACGGCATGACCGGCCATACCCGTTGCCAGCCTCGATCGATGGCGCACAAGACCTGCCGATCGCCGCCGAGCCGCCAGCGCGGTTCCGGCGCGAACGCTAGGCAAACAGTCTCGATATTGCGACGGTCGGTATGTGCGGATTCCCACCTTTGATGCTCAACGAGTAATATGGACGCATGGGTTTTCTTTTCACACCGCTTCCGCTCTGGGTTGGCATCGGTGGCTGGATCGCCGCCGTGGCCCTGCTCGCGCTCGCGATCTGGAATCGTCCCTTCGTGCGCCTGCAGGACGCCACGCTCCAGCACGTGTGGCTCGCGCTCGTGACCGCCATTGCAGTCCTCTGGGCCTCGAATGCCTGGCTCGAAGATGGCATCGTCATGCATCTGCTTGGCGCGACGCTGCTCGTCACACTGTTCGACTGGACACTCGCACTGATCGCGATGGGCGCCATCACGGCGGTTGCCGCGATCATCTTCGACGCGCCTTGGCAGGGTATTGGCCTGACCTATCTGATCTACGGCGCGCTGCCGGTCGCCGTGTCGGCGTTGCTGCAGCGCGCCGCGCTCGCATGGTTGCCACACAATCTCGCGTCGTTCATCACGGGCCAGGGATTCCTGTCGCCGGCCATCGCGATCATCGCGGTCGCCGCTGCCGCGGCCGGGGTCCAGCTCGCACTCGCGGATGGCGTGCCCGTCGTGATTCCGGCCGGCTATCTGCTGAACACTGCGCTGCTCGCACTCGGCGAAGCGTGGTTCACCGGCATGGCGACGGCACTCATCGCCGTCTATCGCCCCGCATGGGTCACGACCTTCGACGTCCGGCGCTATCGCCTCGGCGGCCCGCGCGCCTGAATGACCTGACCCACTGGCAGCGGCACCGTCATCACGTACCGGCGGTACCTCGTGCAGCGCGGCAGAATGCGACATCTACTGCCGCACAACTTTTTTACGCTAAGATTGAACTCCGGTTCTTCATCGGACATCTATACGTGCCCGATGTCTCATTCGCTCCTCACCAATAACCAGATGGACAGCTCTCCTGCGTCGCTCCGGATTTTCCGGGCGCTCGGCAAGCTGGCAGCCTGTATTGCGGGCCTGTCGCTTGCGCTTCCGACACCGGCCTTCGCCGACCTGCTCGACCAGCGCTCCGAACTGATCAACAAATTCGTCAACGAAATGCATGCCGATCCGCTCGCCGCCGATTGTGCGGCGCACGGCAGCTTCATCGCCAGTACGTCGTCGGCGTTCGACCGCGTCGACTTCGCGCCGAACGCATTCGACAGCGGCAACGCGACGATCACGCCCTGGAACGACTCGTTCGATCAAGGCAAGCAGCGCGTGAAGGTCGACAATATCGTCACGGTCGACGGACTCGGCATCCACAGCGACGGCAGTGACCCGACGCCACTGAAATTCCGATGCGGCTACGTCGGTCAGCAAATGCTCGCGTTCAGCTGGAACGACCCGGTTCCGCCGCTGAAGCCGCGCGTCGAGCGCTCCTCATCCTCGGCGAAGAAATTCAAGGGCAAGTCGCACCGCGGCAAGGTCAAGGCATCGAGCCGCACCGGCAGCAAGAAGGCCGTCGCAACGAAAAAGTCGAGCGGTCAGAAGAAGGTCGTGAAGAAGAAAGCCGCGAAGAAGTCCTGATACGGCGTCGCGACATCGACTGACGCAAAAAAGCCGGGGCATCTCAAGATGCCCCGGCTTTTTTCATACGGCGACGCGACGCTTACGCGAACGTGTCGACGTGCACCAGGATCGCCGCCAGCATCGCTGCGCCAAGCGCCGCACTGCGCTCGCCGTTCCAGCCGACTCGCTCGTCGGGCAGGTTCGCGTTGTCCTTGAACGGCATCTCGAGCGTCAGCGACAGGCAGCCGAACTGGTGGCCGATGTACTTCGACGCGAGCTTGAGCGCGTCCTCCTTGTATTTGCTCGCCGCATAGCCGTGCTCAGTCTGGAAGTCGGGGCTCGCGACCTTGAACGCGTCGATGAATGCGGTCTGCTCCTTGCCCTGCTGCTCGGTAAAGCTCGGCAACATCTCCGACCCGGCAACGAACACATACGGCAGATCCTCGTCGCCGTGAATGTCGAAGAACATGTCGCAGCCGATCGCATGGATCGCATCGCGCACCGCCAGCACCTCGGGGCTGCGCTCGGCATCGGGCGCCATCCACTCGCGGTTCAGGTTCGCGCCTGCCGCATTGGTGCGCAGGTTGCCATGCACGCTGCCGTCCGGATTCATGTTCGGGACGATGTGGAACGTCACGCGATCGTACAGCTTGCGCGCGACCGGATCACCGGCCCAGTCGCCCCAACCGGCCAGCCGCTTGACGAGGCCTTCGACGAACCACTCGGCCATCGACTCGCCGGGATGCTGGCGCGCGATGATCCACACCTTCTTCTTCGGCGTGCCGTCGGTTTCCGGCGTACCGAGCGTCAGCAGCGACAACGGACGGCCTTCGACCGTGCGGCCGAGTTCGACGACGCTCGCCTGCGGCAACTGTTGAACCGCACCGAGAAATGCCGCGTGACGCTCTTCCGAGTACGGTTCGAAATACGCGTAGTAGATGCTGTCAAATTCCGGCGTATGGTCGATCGTCATCGTCTTGCCGTCGAACGTCGTCGGCACGCGGAACCAGTCGACCCGGTCATAGCTCGCCACCGCGCTGTAATTGCGCCAGCCCGACGGATACGCACATTCGGCAGCATTCTCGAACGTCATCACGCAGCGCTCGCCGCGTGCGCCCGTCAAGCGGTAGTAAAACCATTGCGCGAATTCCGACTGGTTGTCGCCACGCACGCGCAGCCGAATCGCATCGGGACTGTCGCACGACACGACGTCGATTGCGCCTGCGTCGAAATTGCTGGTGATCGAAAGGGCCATCTGTCTCTCCTTGGGCGACCGGAACAGGCGGTGTAACGCCTGCCCGGCCTCATGCATGCGCCGGCCGTCTCGTGAACGGCCGACAGGGTCACTCGCCGACTCGCCGGCGATATACGTAAGTCGAATCGTTCGACGCAGCCGCATCGAACGCATAGCCTTCCGTCGCGAAATCCTTCAGCGCCTTCGGGTCGGTAATACGGTTCTCGACGATAAAACGCGCCATCAGGCCGCGCGCCCGCTTCGCATGGAAGCTGATGATCTTGTAGCGGCCGCCCTTCCAGTCCTCGAACACCGGCGTGATGACGGGTGCGGCCAGCAGTTTCGGCTTGACCGACTTGAAGTATTCGGTCGACGCGCAGTTGACCAGCACGCGCGCCGCGCCGCTGCGCGTTTCGAGCTGTTCGTTCAGCGCCCGCGTGATGCGATCGCCCCAGAACGCATACAGATCCTTGCCGCGCGCGTTCACGAAGCGCGTACCCATCTCGAGCCGGTACGGCTGCAGCAGATCGAGCGGACGCAACAGCCCGTACAGGCCCGACAGCACGCGCACGTGCTGCTGCGCATAGTCGAGATCGGCGGACGACAGCGATTTGGCGTCGAATCCTTCATATACATCGCCGTTGAACGCGAGCACGGCCTGCTTCGCGTTGGCCGGCGTAAAAGTCGGCGACCAGTCCGCGTAGCGCTGGAAATTCAGGCGTGCGAGCGGATCGGAGATATCCATCAGCGTCGCGATGTCCTGCGGCGAAAGCTTGCGCAGGCCGTCGATCAGTTCCGACGCGTCGTCGACGAATGCAGGCTTCGTGTAAGACTGGACGTGCGCGGGCGTATCGTAGTCGAGGGATTTGGCTGGAGAGAGAACGATTATCATATAGGCTCGCTGGCACGCCGTGCCTTGCGGTCAGACGAAAACCACCGATTGTAACGAATGACCCGCTCTCTCGCCCCGCATGCCGCACATCGCGTCGTGCTCGACTCGAACGTCTGGATCGACATCCTCGTATTCGACGACCCCGCTACGCGCCCGATCCGGGCCGCGCTCGAACGCGGCACGCTGGCCGCCGTGATCGACGGCCGCTGCCTGACCGAACTCGAGTATGTGCTCGACTATCCGCAGTTCCAGTCGCGCGCTGTCGACAAGGCAGCCGCGCTCGCGACCGTCGCCCGCCTGGCGAGCCTCGTCGAGCCGCCGGCCATCGACGCCGACGCGCCGCCATTGCCGAAGTGCAAGGACCGCGACGACCAGAAGTTTCTTGAACTCGCCCGCGCCGCCCAGGCCGAGTGGCTCGTGTCGAAAGACCGCGCGCTGCTGAAGCTCGCGAAGCGTACCGCACGCGACTTCGGCTTCCGGATCGCGCAGCCCGCACCCTTTGCCGAGGCTTGCGCGCTCGACGCCACGCCGGCCTGACGCACGCACCACCACCCGCTTTCGACCGTATCGATGAACGCTCCTTCAGACATGCCAACGACTCCCGTTTTCCCCTCGCGCCTGCCGAACGTCGGCACGACGATCTTCACGGTCATGAGCGCGCTTGCCGCCGAAAAAGGCGCGGTGAACCTCGGCCAGGGCTTTCCGGATTTCGACTGCGATCCGCGCATCGTCGATGCGGTTGCCGCCGCGATGCGCAACGGGCACAACCAGTATCCGCCGATGGCCGGGGTCGCGCCGCTGCGCGATGCGATCGCGGACAAGATCGCCCAGGTCTATGGCCGGCGCTACGATCCGGCGACCGAAATCACCGTGACGGCCGGCGCGACGCAGGCGCTGCTGACCGCGATCATGTGCACGGTGCATCCGGGTGATGAAGTGATCGTCGTAGAACCGACCTACGACAGCTACCTGCCGTCGATCGAACTCGCGGGCGGCAAGCCCGTGTTCGTCACGCTGGAAGCGCCCGACTACGCGATTCCGTTCGACCGTCTGGCGGCCGCCATCACGCCGAAAACGCGCATGATCCTGATCAACACGCCGCATAACCCGACGGGTACCGTGTGGCGCGAGGCGGACATGCGCAAGCTCGAGGAGATCGTGCGCGGCACCAACGTGCTGATCCTGTCCGACGAGGTCTACGAACACATGGTCTATGACGGCGCGCGCCACGAGAGCGTCGCGCGCTATCCGGAACTCGCCGCGCGCAGCTTCATCGTGTCGAGCTTCGGCAAGACCTATCACGTGACGGGCTGGAAGGTCGGCTATGTCGCAGCGCCTGCCACGCTGACCGCGGAATTCCGCAAGGTCCATCAGTTCAACGTGTTCACGGTGAACACGCCGATGCAGATCGGGCTCGCCGATTACCTGCGCGACCCGGCGCCGTACCTGACGCTTGCCGACTTCTATCAGAAGAAGCGTGACTTCTTCCGGGCCGGCCTCGAGCGCACGCGCTTCAAGCTGCTGCCCTGCACCGGCACGTACTTCCAGTGCGTCGATTATTCGGCGATCAGCGACCTGCCGGAAGCGGAATTCTCGAAGTGGCTCACGTCGGAGATCGGCGTGGCCGCCATCCCGGTGTCGGCGTTCTATCACGAGCCGCACGAATCGGGCGTCGTCCGATTCTGCTTCGCGAAGCAGGAAAGCACGCTCGCGTCCGCGCTCGAACGGCTCGCCCGCCTGTAAGTCCCGCATGGGCGGCGTCGCGCCGCCCCGCCGGCCCCGCGCTTTACGAACGTGCGCCGTTCGTCGCTTCGATATAGGCCTTCCGATCGGCCGCCACGCGCTGTGCAGCAGGCCGCTCGCCGACCTGCTTCGCGTGAGCCTTCCAGTCGATGCCCGCATCGAGCAGGAAGTCACGTCCGAACACGGCCTTCGTCGCCATTCCGATGACCGGCAGATGGATCGATGCGGCGATGTCCGCCAGGCTGAACGACTCGCCGAGCACATACGGCGAAAACTGCGTCATCTGCTTGAACGCATCGATCGCGCGTGGCAGGCGCTTCTCGACATGCGCCTTCATCCCGTCGCTGACCTTGCCGCCGAAAAACGCTTCCGTATAGACCTCGCGCGCCATCCATTCGAGATACAGTTCGAGCGTTTCGACCAGTTCGCGCACCTTCGCAGCCGCGAACGGGCTCGCCGGGAAAATGCCCTTCTTGGGATAGCGTGCCGCCAGGTACTCGACGATCACCTGCGACTCGAACAGCGCGCCTTCCTCCGTTTTCAGGAACGGAATCTTGCCGAGCGGCGAATCGGCGAGCTGGGCCGGATCGCTGATCGGCAAACCGCACACCGACTCCTCGAACGGAATGTCGTGTTCGAGCAGGACGAACTTCACCTTGTTGTAATAGTTGGACAACGGAATACCGCACAGCTGTAGCATCGGAGTCTCCTTCGTTGCTGGAACGCGGCCGCAACGGTGCCGGCCGCATCGGGATTCGTCGCGCTGAAAAGCACGTTCGTGCTAGTCTAAAGCAAGTTTTGCGTCCGTCACGACAACAATACATCTGCTGCGGCGTCGTTCGCATCCGCGCGTGCCATGCGCCCGCCGCCGTAGCCCCGCCATCCGATGGAGACACGCCGCATGAGTGCTGAACTGCTGGCCTCGCGTCCGCCCGAGAGCGAATCGACGCTCGTCCTCACGCTATCCAATCCCGGCGCACGCAACGCGCTGCATCCCGACATGTACGCGGCCGGCATCGAAGCGCTCGCCACCGCCGAACGCGATCCCGGGATTCGCGCAGTCGTGCTCACCGGCGCCGATCGCTTCTTCTGCGCCGGCGGCAACCTGAACCGGCTGCTCGACAACCGTTCGAAGGATCCGTCCTACCAGGCCGACAGCATCGATCAGCTCGCCGCATGGGTAACGGCGATCCACGCTTCGACGAAGCCGGTAATCGCGGCGGTCGAAGGCGCCGCGGCCGGCGCGGGCTTCTCGCTCGCGCTCGCGTGCGACCTGATCGTCGCCGCGCACGATGCGAAGTTCGTGATGTCGTACGCGCGTGTCGGCCTGACGCCCGACGGAGGCGGTTCGTGGTTCATCGCGCGCGCACTGCCGCGTGCGATCGCGGCCGAGATCCTGTTCGAAGGCAAGCCTGTCGCAGCCGAACGTCTGCACACGCTCGGTGTCGTCAACCGGCTCGCCGTGCCCGGCGCGGCACTGACCGACGCGCTCGCGTGGGCCGATGCGCTCGCCGGCATCTCGCCGAACGCACTCACGCGCATCAAGTCGCTGCTCGACGACGCAACGATGCAGCCGCTCGACGCGCATCTCGGCACCGAGCGCGATCATTTCGTCGCATCGCTGCATCATGCGGACGGGCTCGAAGGCATCACCGCATTTCTCGAGAAACGCCAGCCCCGCTACAAACGCTGAGCCGTCGCGCCCGCTTTCGAATGGACGCGTCGCCACCGCATCGACTCGATGCTGCACGGCGACGCCCCCAATCTCGACGACTCGGAACGACACGCAATCGCCCCCGACACCATGCAACTCGACGCGCGCGCACGACTGCGCATACGCATCGGCACGCACGGTTCCGTCGCCAGCAGCCCGCATCGATCCATGCTCTAATGACCGCCTGTCGCGGCGCTGCGGGCGCCGTTTTCGCGCATGCAACAAAGGAGTTCACGATGATCGACGTCTATAGCTGGGCGACCCCGAACGGCCACAAGGTGCACATCATGCTCGAGGAAACGGGCCTCGCCTATCGTGCCCATCCAGTCGATATCGGCGCGGGCGACCAGTTCAAGCCGGACTTCCTGAAGATCAGCCCGAACAACAAGATCCCCGCGATCGTCGATCCGGACGGCCCCGGCGGCCAGCCGATCTCACTGTTTGAGTCGGGCGCGATCCTGATCTACCTCGCGGAGAAGACCGGCAAGTTCCTGCCGACCGATCCGGCCGCGCGCTATGCGACGCTCGAATGGCTGATGTTCCAGATGGGCGGTGTCGGCCCGATGCTCGGGCAGGCGCACCACTTCCGCCTGTATGCGCCGGAGAAGATCGAGTATGCGGTCAACCGCTACACGAACGAAGCGAAGCGGCTGTACAACGTGATGGACAAACGGCTCGGCGAATCCGAGTATCTCGCGGGCGACGAGTACACGATCGCGGACATTGCGACGTTCCCGTGGACGCGCTCGTGGCAGAACCAGGGCATCGTGCTCGACGAATTGCCGAACGTGAAGCGCTGGCACGAGGCGATCGCCGCGCGACCGGCCGTTCAGCGCGGCGTCGAAGTGCTCGCATCGATGCGCAAGGCACTGCAGGACGACAAGGCACGCGAGGTGCTGTTCGGTGCGACGCAATACGCGAAGCACTGACACGCATGTGACGGACGGAGCGGCATCCGTGGATGCCACTCCTCGCTTCAGAAGTAATGCAGCGTGATGAATTCCGCCGCGCAAACCGGCAGTGGCGCGTCGGGACGCTCGACCTGCATCGTCACCGACCACGTCACCTGCACACCGCCTTTTGCGGCCTCGGCGGTTTCCTTTACCGCAAACAGCGCGCGCACACGTGCGCCGACCGGCACCGGCTTCAGGAACCGCACGCGGTTCAGTCCGTAGTTCACGCCCATCTTCTGCTCGAAACGCATCGCGTCGGCCATCAACGCCGGAATCAGCGACAGCGTCAGGAACCCGTGCGCGATCGGGCCGCCGAACGGCGACTCGCGCCGCGCGCGTTCGGGATCGACGTGAATCCATTGACGATCGCCGGTCGCATCGGCAAAGCCATCGACACGACGCTGGTCGATCGCCATCCAGCCGCTCGCGAGCGGCTCTGCGCCGACATGCGCCTGCAGCGCCTGTGCCGATGCGATCAGCGGCAAGGTCACGTCGGTCATGCTTGCTTGCCTCCCGGATGGCGCAGCCCGAAGATCACCTTGGTATGCACGGTGATCACCGTTTCGCCGGCACCGTTCACGCCGACCCACTCCGTCGACACGATGCCGCGGTCGGGCTTGCTCTCCGACACGCGCTTGTCGTGGACCTTCTGATACATCGTGATCGTATCGCCGGCGCGCACCGGCTTGAGCCAGCGGATCGAATCGATACCCGGCGAGCCCATGCTCGTCGAGTCCGACCCGAGCTTCTTGATGAGCAGGCTCATGAACACCGAACACGTATGCCAGCCGCTCGCAACGAGCCCGCCGAAATGCGATGCTTTCCCGGCTTCTTCGTCGAGGTGGAACGGCTGCGGGTCGTAGCGTTGCGCGAACGTCTTGATGTCGTCCGGTTCGAACGTGTAACGGCCCACTTCGGTGGTGCTGCCCACCACCAGGTCTTCGTAACTGATACCCACTGGGTGTCTCCTTGTCTGGCGCGCTCGCGCGTCGCCGTCACGCTGCGTCGGCCTGCGCGAAATCGGGCAGCGCCGCGATGCGGGCAAGATGATGATCGGTGTCGCCGAGCGTCGTCTCGATGATCGTCAGCCGCTTGAACAGGTGCGCAGCGGCGACCTCGTTGGTCACGCCCATGCCGCCGTGCAGTTGAACGGCCTGCTGGCCCACGAAGCGCGCGGCGGCGCCGACGCGCGCTTTCGCGGCCGACACGGCCTTGCGCCGCGCATCGGCATCGCCGCTCGCATAGCGCACGGCTGCCAGGTAGGTCAGCGAACGCGCCTGCTCGGCATGGATCAGCATGTCGACCATCCGGTGCTGCAGCGCCTGGAAACGCGCGATCGGCACGCCGAACTGCTCGCGCGTCTTCGTGTATTCGACCGTCGCGCGATTCAGTTCGTCGAGCGTACCGACCGCTTCCGCACACAGCAGGAACGTCGCGTAATCGGCAACCTGCTCGAGGGCCGCCGCATCGCGCGCACCGCCCGTCAGCAGTCGCGCCGGCGTTTCGTTGAGCTCGATCGTCGCGGCACGCTGTCCGTCGATCGTCCGGTAGTCGACCACCTTCGCATTCGCGGCATCCCGTTCAACGACGAAGAGGCCAATGCCACCGCCGTCGACGCGCGCGGGCACGATCCACGCATCCGCCTGTGCGCCATGCTGAACGACCGACTTCGTGCCGGTCAGCCGGACCGTGCCGCCCTGCTCGCGCGCATGGGTATCGAGTTCGAACAGGTCGTAGCGCGCATGCGGTTCGTGGAACGCGACTGCCACGCGCTTCTGCCCCTGCGCGACTGCCTCCAGCAGCGCGGCGTCCTCACCGGCGCCGGAGCCGGCGATGCGCAAGGCCTCGACGCCCACCGCCGTTGCCCAGTACGGCTCGATCACGAGCGCGCGGCCGAGCTCCTGCATCACGACCAGCATGTCGACCGGGCCACCGCCGAAACCGCCCTGTGCGTCCGGCACGGGCAGCGCGGCCAGCCCCAGCTCGGCGAACGCGCTCCATTGCGTGTCCGACACGCCCGCGTCACTGCGCACGATCGCCTGGCGTGCTTCGAAACCGTACTGCTCGCCGAGATAACGGCGCAGCGCGTCGGCAAACTGCTGCTGCTCATCGGTAAAGCTGAAATCCATGGTTGTCTCCGTTCCCTGATCACAGCCCCAGAATCATCTGCGCGATGATGTTCTTCTGGATCTCGTTCGAACCGCCGTAGATCGACGTCTTCCGGTAATTGAAGTAGTACGCGGCAAGCGGTGCCGCATCGTCGTCGCCCGCAATGCTGTGCTCGCGCTGGCCGTCGAGGAACGGTACGTCGAACGGTGCGGCGAGCGGGCCGATCGCATCGACCATCAGCTCGGTGAGCGCCTGCTGCACTTCCGTGCCCTTGATCTTCAGCATCGACGCCTCGGGGCCCGGCCCCTTGCCGCTCGTCTCTCGGCTGACGACGCGCAGCACCGTCACTTCAAGCGCCATCAGCTCGACCTCGAGCGCCGCGACCTTCGCGGCGAACACGGGATCGGCGAGCAACGGCTTGCCGTTCTTGCGCTGGTTCGACGCCACGCGCTTCAGGAACGCGAGCTCGCGCTTCGACGCGCCGACGCGCGCGATACCGGTGCGCTCATGGCCAAGCAGGTATTTCGCGTAGGTCCAGCCGCGATTCTCGTCGCCGACGAGATTCTCGACCGGCACCTTCACATCCTCGAAGAACACCTCGTTGACCTCGTGGTCCTCGTCGAGCATGACGATCGGGCGCACCGTGATGCCGGGTGTCTTCATGTCGATCAACAGGAACGAGATCCCCTCCTGTTTCTTCGCGGCCGGATCGGTGCGCACGAGGCAGAACATCATGTCGGCGTACTGGCCGAGCGTCGTCCAGGTCTTCTGGCCATTGACGATGTAGTGGTCGCCATGGCGCTCGGCGCGCGTGCGCAACGATGCGAGATCGGATCCCGAACCCGGCTCCGAGTAGCCCTGGCACCACCAGTCCGAGCCATCGAGAATGCGCGGCAGATAATGACGTTTCTGCGCTTCGCTGCCGTATTTCATCAACACCGGCGCGACCATCGATACGCCGAACGGCAGCACGGTCGGCGCGCCGATCCGTGCGCACTCCTCATCCCAGATGTGCCGCTGCGTCGCGTTCCAGCCCGGGCCGCCATATTCGACCGGCCAGGCGGGCGCGGACCAGCCGCGCTGGCCGAGAATCCGGTGCCAGCTCGCGAAATCCTCGCGGTCGAGTCGTTTGTGATCGAGTACTTTGGCGCGCAGTGCGTGAGGCAAGTTGGCCTCAAGCCAGGCGCGAACGTCGACGCGGAACGCGTCGTCCGAGGGGGAATAATCCAGATCCATGCGCAGTGTCTCCTGTCCGCAGCCATCCGGCCCGACGAAGACTCACTGCATACGTTATTGCAGCGGTTCTTTCAGCGCGGCAGGAATCGGCAGCGGCATCACGTCGATGCCTTCTTCGGCCAAGGATTGCGCATCTTCGGGCGTCGTGACGCCACGAATGCTGCGTGCCGGCGCCTCGTTGTAATGGATGCGCCGCGCTTCCTCAGCGAAGCGCTCGCCCACATTCTCGGTTTTCTCCAGCACCTCGCGCAGCGCACGCATCACCTGCGCCTGCAGTGCACGCGGATCGGCCGGCTGCGCCTGCGTCGCGCCCGACAGGTTCAGGCGCGGCGCCGACGGCAGACGGTTGACCTCGGTCGTTCCGCACACCGGGCATTCGACCAGCTTGCGGGACAACTGCGCTTCGAATTCATCGGCGGAAGCGAACCAGCCTTCGAACCGATGACCGTGCGGGCACTGTAAATCGAGGACCTTCATGCTGAATCAGGGCGTGTGACGAGTGTAGCGCAAAAAGCCGTTTTGTGAACGGTCGTGCTAAAAATTGGACGCGCGACGCGGAGGCGTCGCGTCATCGGATTGTAACGCGGCGCCCCACCCGCCGCTGACGCCGCACTCAGGGCGTCAGGACCGGCCCGAGCGGCCACGTGCCGGACAGCACCTTGTCGAGCCACATCGTGCCGATGATCGTCTTCACGTCGGAGATCTGGCCCGTGCGCACCCATTCCTGCAGATCGGCTTGCGTCGCGGTGAAGGTTTCGAGGAATTCGCCTTCATCGAGCTTGCGCTCGCCGGCCGTCAGCCCGCGCGCCAGGTACAGGTCGATGAATTCGGTCGAATAGGAAATGATCGGGTGAATCCGGGCCAGGAATACGTACTCGCGTGCGGTGTAACCCGTTTCCTCGCGCAGTTCGCGCACCGCGCATGCGAGCGCGCCTTCGTTCGGATCCAGCTTGCCGGCCGGGAATTCGGCCATCACCTTGCCGATCGGGTAGCGATACTGGCTTTCCATCAGCACGCGGCCGTCGTCGAACAGCGGGATCACCATCACCGCGCCCGGATGCTGGACGTATTCGCGCGTGGCCTGCTTGCCGTCCGGCAGACGGACGGTATCGCGCTTGAGCTTGAGGAACGCGCCTTCGAAGATCGCCTCGCTTTCGAGGCAGGTTTCGGTCAGTGCGGCGTCGTGATTGGGTAGTTCGGCCATCGGCGGCTCCAAAATTGAGCGCGACGGCCGAAGCCGTCAGCGTCGTTTGACGAGATACTGGAACGTGAAGCCGGGAAACGCGAACACGACGAACAAACTGAACGTGATCGCGTAGAACTGCCAGCCCTGTTCGAAGCGGTTGCCGGCGCGCGACTCGAGCCAGAAGCCGAGCGCGCCAACGATGAAGTACAGCACGATCAGCTCGCCGATCCGTACCCACCCGCTCTTCTTCGACGCACCGAACGGCACGACGGCGAAGAGGCGTTGGTTCAGGAACGGCAGGTTGGCGCAGACGAGCGCCAACAGCACGATAAACCAGCCGGCTGCCGACATTACAGCGGCAACGTGTGACGAATTGCCTGCAGGCAAGCCGTCAGCAGCGGGCTCGGGATCAGGCCGAGCACGACGACCGCGAGGCCGTTCAGCACGAGGATCGTGCGCTTGCAGAAATCGCCCGAGATCGGCGTCACATCCTGCGGTGCATCGAAGTACATCAGCTTCACGATGCGCAGGTAGTAGAACGCGCCGAACAGCGACGTGATCACGGCCAGCACGGCCAGCCACGTGAGGCCCGCGTTGACGGTCGCCTCGAGCACGGCGAGCTTCGCGTAGAAGCCGACGGTCGGCGGGATACCTGCCAGCGAGAACATCATGACCATCATCACGAACGCGAACACCGGGCTGCGCTTGTTGAGGCCCTTGAAGTCGTCGATCGTTTCGGCTTCGAAATCGCGGCGCGCAAGCAGCATCACCACGCCGAACGAGCCGAGCGTCGTGATCAGGTAGACGATCGCGTAGAACATCGCCGAGCTGTATGCATTCGCCGGTGCCGCCGCGTCGCCCTTCACGATACCCGCGAGCAGGCCGAGCAGCACGAAGCCCATGTTCGAGATCGCCGAGTACGCGAGCATCCGCTTGATGTTGCGCTGGACGATACCGGTGATGTTACCGACGATCAGCGACAGCGCAGCGAGGATCACGAGCGCGGTTTGCCAGTTCTGTGCGAGCGGCAGCAGGCCCATCACCAGGAAACGCAGACCCCACGCGAACGCGGCAACCTTCGGGCCGCCGCCGACGAACAGCGTCATCGCGGTCGGTGCGCCTTGATAGACGTCCGGCACCCACATGTGGAACGGCACGGCGCCGAGCTTGAACGCGATACCGGCGACGATGAAGACCACGCCGAACATCAGCACGGCTGCGTCGGTGTTGCCGCCGACCGCCTTGTACACCTCGCCCAGCTCGAGCGAGCCGGTCGCGCCGTAGAGCATCGAGATGCCGTACAGCACGAAGCCCGACGCGAGCGCGCCCAGCACGTAGTACTTCATCGCGGCTTCGCTCGACTGTGCAGCGTCGCGGCGCAGCGCGATGACGGCGTACAGCGACAGCGACATCAGTTCGAGACCGAGGTACAGCGTCAGGAAGTTGTTGCCCGACACCATGACCAGCTGACCGAGCAGCGAGAACATGCCGAGCAGGAACACGTCGCCGCGGAACATGTCGCGATCTTCGAGGTACTTGCGCGAATAGACGAGCGAGACCGCGAAACCGAACGACACGACCGCCTTCATCATGCTCGCGAACGAGTCGACGACGATCATCTTCGAGAAGAAGTAGTACTGCTGCGGGTCGAGTGCCTGCACCGCGAACCACACGCCGGCAACGACCGACGATACGACCGCGATCAGATAAGTCAGACGGCGGCCGGAAGCACCGGTAAAGGTGTCGTTCAGCCATGCGACGACGATGGCGGCCATCACCAGCGCGTCAGGCAACAGGACATTCATAGGAGCGTTCATGATCTTGAGTTCCTCCGCTCGCGATTACTGGGCCAGCGGCAGCTTCGACTGCGCGACATGGGAGAGGAGGTTTTCCACGGAAACGTGCATCACGTCGGTGAAAGGCTTCGGATACAGGCCCATCAGCATCGTGAACGCGGCGAGCACGGCCAGCATCACGAATTCGCGACGGCCGATGTCCTTCAGCTTGGCAACGTGATCGTTCGCAACCGCGCCGAAGTACACGCGCTTGTACATCCACAGCGTGTAAGCAGCACCGAGGATCAGCGTGAATGCCGCACCGAATGCGATCCAGAAGTTGTACTGGACGGCAGCGAGAATCACCATGAACTCGCCGACGAAACCCGACGTGCCCGGCAGGCCGCAGTTGGCCATCGAGAACAGCATCGCGAAGGCCGCGAACTTCGGCATCACGTTGACGACACCACCGTAATCGGCGATCTGGCGCGAGTGCACGCGGTCGTACAGCACGCCGATGCAGAGGAACATCGCGCCCGACACGAAGCCGTGCGAGATCATCTGGATGATCGCGCCTTCGACGCCGAGCTGGTTGAAGATGAAGAAGCCGAGCGTGACGAAGCCCATGTGCGCGATCGACGAATACGCGACCAGCTTCTTCATGTCGGACTGCACCATCGCGACGAGGCCGATGTAGATCACCGCGATCAGCGACAGCGTGATCACGACGGGTGCCAGGAAGTGGCTCGCGTCAGGCGTGATCGGCAGCGAGAAGCGCAGGAAACCGTATGCGCCGAGCTTCAGCATGATCGCAGCCAGCACGACCGAGCCGCCCGTCGGCGCTTCCACGTGCGCATCCGGCAGCCAGGTGTGGACCGGCCACATCGGCACCTTCACTGCGAATGCGAGGAAGAAGGCAATGAACAACAGTATCTGCGGCGTCATCGCGATCTTCGCGTTCTGCCACGTCGCGAGGTCGAACGAATGCGTTTCCGTGTACAGATAGATCAGTGCGACCAGCATCAGCAGCGAGCCGGCCAGCGTGTACAGGAAGAACTTGAATGCTGCATACACGCGGTTCGGGCCGCCCCACACGCCGATGATGATGTACATCGGGATCAGGGTCGCTTCGAAGAACACGTAGAACAGCAGGCCGTCGGCCGCCGAGAAGACGCCGATCATGATCCCGGACAGGATCAGGAACGCCGCGAGGTACTGCGCGACGTTCTCGGTGATCACTTCCCATGCGGCGATCACGACGATCACCGTGATCAGCGCGGTCAGCACGACGAACCACATCGAGATGCCGTCGACGCCGAGGTGATACGCGATGTCGAAGCGTTCGATCCAGGTCGAGTTCTCGACGAACTGCAGCGCAGCCGTGCTCGAATCGAAGCCCGTGATCAACGGGATCGTGACCGCCAGGCCGAGCAGCGAACCGATCAGCGCAATCCAGCGGGCCGTCCCCGGATTTTTATCGTTACCCACCGCGAGCACGAGGAGGCCGAAAACGATCGGCAGCCAGATCGCGGTACTGAGAATCGGAAAAGCGTGCATTAAGTTGTCCCCCGCCTTATTTGCCGCCGAGCGTTACAAACAGGGTCAGGAGCCCCAGCATGCCGATGATCATGGCGAACGCGTAGTGATAGATGTAACCGGATTGGAGGAAGCGGATCACGCTGGCGAACCAGCCAATGAACCGGGCGCTGCCGTTGACGAGGCCGTCGATCACCACGACGTCACCCTCCTTCCACAGGCCGCGGCCGATCGCCACCGAACCGCGGGCGAACACCACTTCGTTGATCTTGTCCATGTAGTACTTGTTGTCCAGCAGCGTGTAGATCGGGCCGAACGCGCGGCGGATCGACGCCGGCAGTTCCGGACGCTTCAGGTACAGGAACCACGCGACAACGACACCGGCGAGTGCGAGCCAGACCGGCAGGCCCGACACCGAGTGCAGACCCATGCCCACCCAGCCGTGGAACTCTTCGGCCATCTCGGCCAGTGCCGGATGGTTTTCGCCGATGAAGATCACCTTGTCGAATGCAACGCCGTGCTGGAAGAAGTCACCGAACAGCATCGGGCTGATCGCGAACGCACCGATGATGACCGACGGGATCGCCAGCAGGACCAGCGGCACCCACACGACCCACGGGGTCTCGTGCGGCTCGTGCGCGTGGTCGTCATGACCGTGGCCATGGCCGTGATCGTCGTGGCCGTGTGCAGCCGCCATGCCCATCGGCGATTCCGGATGCTTCGGCTTGCGGAAGCGCTCTTCACCGTGGAACACCAGGAAGTACATGCGGAACGAGTACAGCGCCGTGACGAACACGCTCGCGACCACCGCGAAGTATGCGAAGCCCGAACCCGGCAGGTGCGACAGCTTCACTGCGTCGATGATCGAGTCCTTCGAGTAGAAGCCCGAGAAGAACGGCGTGCCGATCAGCGCGAGCGAACCGACGAGCGACGTGATCCACGTGATCGGCATGTACTTGCGCAGGCCGCCCATGTTGCGCATGTCCTGGTCGTGGTGCATGCCCATGATGACCGAGCCGGCGCCGAGGAACAGCAGCGCCTTGAAGAACGCGTGCGTCATCAGGTGGAACACGGCAACCGGGTAAGCGGACACGCCGAGCGCGACGGTCATGTAGCCGAGCTGCGACAGCGTCGAGTACGCGACCACGCGCTTGATGTCGTTCTGGACGATGCCGAGGAAGCCCATGAAGAGCGCCGTGATCGCGCCGATCACCGTGATGAACGACAGCGCGGTATCCGACAGTTCGAACAGCGGCGACATGCGCGACACCATGAAGATGCCGGCGGTCACCATCGTCGCCGCGTGAATCAGCGCGGAGATCGGGGTCGGGCCTTCCATCGAGTCCGGCAGCCACACGTGCAGCGGGAACTGTGCCGACTTACCCATCGCGCCGATGAACAGGCAGATACAGGCCACGGTCAGCAGGCCCCAGTCGGTGCCCGGGAAGTGCAGGCTCGCGAGTTCCGCGCGCTTCGCAAACACTTCGCCGTAGTTCATCGAACCCGCGAATGCGAGCAGCAGGCCGATGCCGAGCAGGAAGCCGAAGTCGCCCACGCGGTTCACGAGGAACGCCTTCATGTTCGCGTAGATCGCGCTCTCACGCGTGAAGTAGAAGCCGATCAGCAGGTACGACACCAGACCCACCGCTTCCCAGCCGAAGAACAGCTGCAGGAAGTTGTTGCTCATCACGAGCATCAGCATCGAGAACGTGAACAGCGAGATGTACGAGAAGAAGCGCTGGTAGCCGTCCTCTTCCGCCATGTAGCCGATCGTGTACACGTGCACCATCAGCGAGACGAAGGTCACGACGACCATCATCATCGCGGTCAGCGAATCGACGAGGAAGCCGACTTCGAGCTTCAGCGAACCGACGTTCATCCATTCGTAGACGGTCGCGTTGAAGCTTGCGCCGCCCATCACGTCGAAGAAGACTTTCGCCGACAGGAGGAACGCGATCATTACGCCGAGGATCGTGATCCGGTGTGCGCCCTTGCGCCCGACTGCGTTCCCGAACAGCCCCGCAATCAGCGAGCCGGCCAGCGGAGCGAGCGGAATCGCCAGCAGCAGGTTTTCATTGAGTGTCGTTGACATAACAGCGTTGCCTGAAATTAACCTTTGAGCTGATCGAGATCCTCGACATTGATCGTGTCGAGCTTACGGAACAGGGTCACCAGAATCGCGAGGCCGATCGCGGCTTCCGCTGCGGCGACCGTCAGCACGAAGAACACGAAAATCTGGCCGTGCACATCGCCGAGGTAATGCGAAAACGCGACGAAGTTGGTGTTCACCGCCAGCAGCATCAGTTCGATCGACATCAGGATGATGATGACGTTGCGGCGGTTCAGGAAAATCCCGACGATCGCGATCGCAAAAAGGATCGCGCCGAGTACGAGGTAGTGAGCCAGAGTCAGCATGGTTTTCTTTTCCTCCGCTTAGCCGTTGGTGCTCGAACCGGCTTCGCTCTGCGCCGTTTCCGGCTGCGGCTTTTCCGCTTCCATCTTCACGAGGCGCACGCGGTCGTTGCGGCGCACCTTGACCTGATCCGACACGCGCTGGCGCTTGCTGTCCTTGCCCTTGCGCTCGGTCAGCCCGATTGCGGCAATGATCGCGACCAGCAGCACGAGGCCGGCGATTTCAAACGCGAAGATGTAGTCGGTGTAGATCACCTTGCCGATCAGTCGCGTGTTCGACCACTTGGCCATCTCGCCCGTCGCCATCGCGTGCACCGTCTGCGTGTCGCCGTAGCCGCGCCACAGGATCAGCGCGGTTTCGATCACGATGATCGCGCCGACCACGGTCGCCATCGGGACGAAGCGTTTGAAGTCGCGACGCAGGTAGTCGATGTTGATGTCCAGCATCATCACGACGAACAGGAACAGCACCATCACGGCGCCCACGTAGACCAGCACCAGCAGGATCGCGAGGAACTCCGCTTCCAGCAGCATCCAGATCGCGGCGGCGTTGAAGAACGCCAGCACAAGGAAAAGCGCAGACGCCACCGGGTTGCGCGAAGTGATCACCTTCAGCCCTGATACCACCAGGAGCAGCGCGAAGATGTAGAACAGTACGGTCGTGAATTCCATGATTACCGGTTCATCGTTAGGCCATAGTCAGGCGCGGCTTGCGGGACGCTCTTGCGAGCCGCACCCGTCGCGGCGGCTCGGCCCGTGCTTCGGGCCGGCACTGCAAACACAATCAACGATACGGCGCGTCGGCAGCCTTCGCCGCTGCGATGTCCTTCTCGTAGCGATCGCCCACTGCGAGCAGCATTTCCTTCGTGAAATACAGGTCGCCGCGCTTTTCGCCGTGGTACTCGAGAATCTGCGTCTCGACGATCGAATCGACCGGGCAGCTCTCTTCGCAGAAACCGCAGAAGATGCACTTCGTCAGGTCGATGTCGTAGCGCGTCGTGCGGCGCGTGTTGTCCGCGCGCGTTTCCGATTCGATCGTGATCGCCATCGCGGGGCACACGGCCTCGCACAGCTTGCACGCGATGCAGCGCTCTTCGCCGTTTTCGTAGCGGCGCAGTGCATGCAGCCCGCGGAAACGCGGCGAAATCGGCGTCTTTTCTTCCGGGAACTGCACGGTGACCTTGCGCTTGAACGTGTAACGGCCGGTCAGCGCGAGCCCCTGCAGCAGCTCGGTCAGGAAGAAGGTCTTAAAGAAGTGTTGGATTGCGCTCATGATTTCGTCCGATTACTTCACCCAGATGTTGAGCGGCGACATCATCCAGAAGCCGACCACGACCACCCAGACCACCGTGACGGGCAGGAACACCTTCCAGCCCAAGCGCATGATCTGGTCGTAACGGAAACGCGGGAACGTCGCGCGAACCCAGATGAACACCGACAGCAGCGCGAATATCTTCAGCACCAGCCAGAAGATGCCCGGAATGAACGACAGGAATTCGAACGGTGCATCCCAGCCGCCGAGGAACAGCGTCGCAGTCAGCGCCGAGATCACGATCATGTTGATGTACTCGGCGAGGAAGAACAGCGCGAACGCCATACCCGAGTAATCGATCATGTGACCCGCGACGATTTCCGACTCCCCTTCCACCACGTCGAACGGGTGGCGGTTCGTTTCGGCGATGCCCGAGATGAAGTACACGACGAACGCCGGCAGCAGCGGCAGCCAGTTCCACGACAGGAAGTTCACGCCGTGGCCAGCGAAGAAGCCGTGTTGCTGCGAGCCGACGATTTCCGACATGTTCAGGCTGCCGGCCGTCATCAGCACGAGCACCAGCGCGAAGCCCATCGAGATTTCGTACGAGACCATCTGCGCCGCGGCGCGCATCGCACCGAGAAATGCGTACTTCGAGTTCGACGCCCAGCCGGCGAGAATCACCGCGTACACGCCGATCGACGAGATCGCCATCGCGTACAGCAGGCCCGCGTTGATGTCCGCGAGCACGGCCTTGGCCTGGAACGGGATCACCGCCCACACGGCGAACGCCGGCACGACGGTCATCACCGGCGCGATCAGGTACAGCCAGCGGCTGGCGGCGCTCGGCTGAATGACTTCCTTCAGCAGCAGCTTCAGCACGTCGGCGATCGGCTGCAGCAGGCCGCCAGGGCCGACGCGGTTCGGGCCGAGACGCACGTGCATCCAGCCGATCAGCTTGCGTTCCCACAGAATCAGGTACGCGACGCACAGCAGGATGACGACGGAGACGACGAGGATGCGCACGACTGCCCACACCGTCGGCCACGCGAAGCCGAGAAGCTGGGACCCGCCCGCGTTGATCGTATCGAACAAGCTCATTTACGCCTTCTCCACCACCAGTTCACCGGACAGGCTACCGAGCGCTGCGCCGGCAGGCGTCGCCGCCGACACGCGAACGACGGTCTCCGCAAGATTCGCGTCGCGCACGGCCGGCAACTGCACCGCACGCTCGCCCTGGCGCACGCGCACCGCGTCGCCTTCCTTCAAGCCCAGCTTGTCGAACAGCGCGGCCGGCAGGGCTGCGGCATTCGCCGCCTTCGCTGCGGCCGTCAGGTGCAGTGCACCTGCGCGGCGCACGAGTGCGTCGGCGTGATAGATCGGCACATCGGCCAGGCGCTCGAACCCGCCGTTCGCGGCATTCGCCGCGACGCGCACCGGTGCGACCGACGTCTGGTTCGACAGGCGGCCCGCGACGCCGGCGTCGCCGAGCGCTGCGAGACGCACTTCTTCCGAGGTCTCGTATTCGAAGTTCGGCAGGCCGAGCAGGCTGCCGAGCACGCGCAGCACCTTCCAGCCCGGACGCGTGTCGCCGAGCGGGCGCACGACGCCGTTGAAGCTCTGCACGGTGCCTTCCGCATTCACGTACGTGCCGGCCGTTTCCGTGAACGGCGCGACCGGCAGCAGCACGTCGGCGTAGTCGAGGCCGTGCTTGAACGGCGACATCACGACGACCATCTCAGCCTGGTTCAGTGCCGCAAGCGCCTGCGCCGGATCGGCGGTGTCGAATTCCGGTTCGACGTTCAGCAGCACGTAGCCCTTGCGCGGCTGCGCGAACGCTTCGCGTGCGTTCAGGCCACCTTCGCCCGGCAGTGCGCCGACGACGTGCGCACCGACCGTGTTCGCCGCTTCCGTCAGGAAGCCGAACGTGGCGCCGGTGTTGTCGGCGATCCACTTGGCGACCGCGTGCAGCTTGGCGAATTCCGGATGGCGGACCGCGACGTTGCCGAGCAGCACTGCGCGGCGTTCGCCGTTCGCGAGCGACTGGGCGACAGCCTGTGCAGCCGGCGATGCCGTGACGCCCGCGAGCGTGTCGGGCAGCGCGACGCCGCGCAGTTGCGCGACGGCCGCGGCGATACCGGCCAGCTCGTCGAGCCATGCGGACGGCGCAGCAACGATGCGTTGCGCGGTCGGGATCAGTGCGTCGTCACCGGTTGCGTGCAGGAAGTGCAGCTTCGCGCCGTTCTTCGCGGCCTGACGCAGGCGGGCGGCGAACAGCGGGTGGTCGCGGCGCAGGAACGAACCGACGACGAACGCGGCGTCCACGTTCGACAGGTCGGCGATCGGCATGCCGAGCCACGGCGCGCCCTGGACCGGCGCCGAGAAATCCTGCTGGCGCAGACGGAAGTCGACGTTCGGCGTCTTCAGTTCGTTGGCGAGCTGCTTCACGAGGAACAGCTCTTCAGCGGTGCTGTGCGCGCTCGCGAGCATCGCCAGCGCGTTCGCGCCGTGATCCGCAGCGATGCCCTTCAGGCCCTTCGCGACGTATTCGAGTGCGGTCTGCCAGTCGGTTTCGATCCACTGGCCGCCCTGCTTCAGCATCGGCTTCGTCAGGCGCTCTTCGCTGTTGAGGCCTTCATACGAGAAGCGATCCTTGTCCGAGATCCAGCATTCGTTGACGGATTCGTTCTCGAACGGCAGCACGCGCATCACGCGGTTGTTCTTCACTTGCACGACGAGGTTCGCACCGACGGAATCGTGCGGGCTCACCGACTTGCGGCGCGACAGTTCCCACGTCCGGGCGCTGTAGCGGAACGGCTTGCTGGTCAGCGCGCCGACCGGGCACAGGTCGATCATGTTGCCCGACATTTCGGAATCGACCGTCTTGCCGACGAACGTCGTGATTTCCGAGTGCTCGCCGCGGCCCAGCATGCCGAACTCCATCACGCCGGCGATTTCCTGACCGAAGCGGACGCAGCGCGTGCAGTGGATGCAGCGCGACATTTCTTCCATCGAGATCAGCGGGCCCACGTTCTTGTGGAACACCACGCGCTTCTCTTCCGCGTAGCGCGACGACGACTTGCCGTAACCGACCGCCAGATCCTGCAGCTGGCATTCGCCGCCCTGATCGCAGATCGGGCAGTCGAGCGGGTGGTTGATGAGGAGGAATTCCATCACCGACTGCTGCGCCTTCACGGCCTTGTCGGATTGCGTATGGACGATCATGCCGGCCGACACGGGGGTCGCACAGGCAGGCACGGCCTTCGGCATCTTCTCGACTTCGACGAGACACATCCGGCAGTTGGCCGCAACCGACAGTTTCTTGTGATAGCAGAAGTGAGGAATGTACTTATCCGCCTTGTGCGCAGCCTGGATCACCATGCTGCCTTCGGGCACCTCGACCTTCTTGCCGTCTATTTCAAGTTCAACCATGATGGTGAATGGTCCTTAACCTATTTCCGCCCGTTCGCGCCTTCGCCCGACCGTGCGCTCAAATTCCGCAACCGGGTACGCTTCAGGCTGCCGCTGCGTGCGCGTGGCCGCCGACCATGCAGTGCTTGTGCTCGACGTGGTACGCGAATTCGTCCCAGTAGTGCTTGAGCATCCCGCGTACCGGCATCGCCGCCGCATCGCCGAGTGCACAGATCGTGCGGCCCATGATGTTCTCGGCAACCGAGTTCAGCAGGTCCAGATCTTCCTGGCGCCCTTCGCCGTGCTCGATACGATTCACGACGCGATACAGCCAGCCGGTGCCTTCACGGCACGGCGTGCACTGGCCGCACGATTCCTCGTAGTAGAAGTACGACAGGCGCAGCAGCGAGCGCACCATGCAGCGCGTCTCGTCCATCACGATCACCGCGCCGGAACCGAGCATCGAGCCCGCCTTCGCGATCGAATCGTAGTCGAGATCCGTCTGCATCATGATGTCGCCCGGGATCACCGGTGCCGACGAACCGCCCGGAATCACGGCCTTGATCTTCTTGCCGCCGCGCATCCCGCCGGCGAGCTCCATCAGCGTCGCGAACGGCGTGCCGAGCGGCACTTCGTAGTTGCCCGGACGCTCGACGTCGCCCGACACCGAGAAAATCTTCGTGCCGCCGTTGTTCGGCTTGCCGATCTCGAGGTAATTCTGCGGCCCGATGGACAGCAGGAACGGCACCGCGGCGAACGTTTCGGTGTTGTTGATCGTGGTGGGCTTGCCGTACACGCCGAAGCTCGCCGGGAACGGCGGCTTGAAGCGCGGCTGGCCCTTCTTGCCCTCGAGCGACTCGAGCAGTGCCGTTTCTTCGCCGCAGATGTACGCGCCGTAACCGTGGTGCGCGTGCAGCTGGAACGAGAATTCCGAGCCCATGATGTTGTCGCCGAGGAACCCGGCAGCGCGCGCTTCATCGAGCGCGGCTTCGAAGCGTCGATACACTTCGAAGATTTCGCCGTGGATGTAGTTGTAGCCGACGGTGATGCCCATCGCGTACGCGCCGATGGCCATGCCTTCGATCAGCGCATGCGGGTTCCAGCGCAGGATGTCGCGATCCTTGAACGTGCCCGGTTCGCCTTCGTCCGAGTTGCAGACGAGGTACTTCTGCCCCGGGAACTGGCGCGGCATGAAGCTCCACTTCAGGCCGGTCGGGAAGCCCGCACCGCCCCGGCCACGCAGGCCCGACGCCTTGACGTCGGCGATCACCTGCTCGGGCGAAATCTTTTCTTCGAGAATGCGGCGCAGCTGCTTGTAGCCGCCGCGCGCGACGTAATCTTCGAGATGCCAGTTCTCGCCGTTCAGACCAGCGAGGATCAGCGGTTTGATGTGACGGTCGTGGAGGGACGTCATTTCGAGAGCTCCTCAAGCAGCTGGTCGATCTTCTCGCGGCTCATGAAGCTGCACATTCTGTGGTTGTTCACCAGCAGCACCGGTGCATCGCCGCACGAGCCCATGCATTCGCCTTCCTTCAGCGTGAACTTGCCGTCGGGCGTGGTCTCGCCGAAGCCGATGCCCAGCTTCTGTTTCAGGTAGTCGGCAGTCGCTTCCGCGCCGCCGTACGGGCCAAGCTGGCACGGCAGGTTCGTACAGAGCGTGATCTTGTGCTTGCCGACCGGGTTGAGCTCGTACATCGTGTAGAACGTCGCGACTTCCTGCACGGCAACGGCCGGCATGCCGAGATAGTCCGCAACGAACTGCATCAGTTCGGGCGACAGCCAGCCGTGCTCTTCCTGAGCAACGGCCAACGCCGACATCACGGCGGACTGTTTCTGATCGGCGGGATACTTCGTCAACGCTCGATCGATTTCCTTCAGGCCTTCAGCTGAGATCATTTTCAGACACGACTCTTTCAATTCCTACCGAACGAACAACCTGCCGCACACTGGGGTACATGGACGGCAGACCTGGCGCTCACTGTTGACAGCTTGCGAAGCCGCGCCGGTTCAGCGCGCATCGCGTGTGACTTGCTGCTCGCCGCCCGCTCGCGCGGGCGGCGCTAACCATTAGCGATCGATTTCGCCGAACACGATGTCCTGCGTACCGATGATCGTGACGGCATCGGCGATCATGTGACCGCGTGCCATTTCGTCGAGCGACGCCAGGTGCGCGAAACCCGGTGCGCGAATCTTGAGGCGATACGGCTTGTTGGCACCATCCGACACGAGGTAGATGCCGAACTCACCCTTCGGATGCTCGACCGCCGCGTACGCTTCGCCTTCCGGCACATGGAAACCTTCGGTGAAGAGCTTGAAGTGGTGAATCAAGTCTTCCATGTTGGTCTTCATGCCGACGCGCGACGGCGGGGCAACCTTGTGATTGTCCGTCATCACCGGGCCCTGATTCTTGCGGAGCCACTCAATACACTGTTTCGCGATACGGATCGACTGGCGCATTTCTTCGACGCGCACCAGATAGCGGTCGTAGCAATCGCCGTTCACGCCGACCGGCACATCGAAATCCATGCGATCGTACACTTCGTACGGCTGCTTCTTGCGCAGATCCCAGGCAATGCCCGAGCCGCGCAGCATCGGGCCCGTCAGGCCCATCTGCAGCGCACGTTCCGGGCTGACCACGCCGATCCCGACCAGACGCTGCTTCCAGATCCGGTTGTCGGTGAGCAGCGTTTCGTATTCGTCGACGCACTTCGGGAAGCGCGTGAAGAAGTCGTCGATGAAGTCGAGCACCGAGCCGCTGCGCGCTTCGTTCATCTTCGCGAGCGCCTTCTCGTTACGGATCTTCGACGCCTTGTATTGCGGCATTGCGTCAGGCAGGTCGCGATAGACGCCGCCCGGACGGTAGTACGCCGCGTGCATCCGGGCACCGGACACCGCTTCGTACACGTCCATCAGGTCTTCGCGTTCGCGGAATGCGTACAGGAACACGGCCATCGCGCCGACGTCGAGTGCGTGCGCGCCGATCCACATCAGGTGGTTCAGCACGCGCGTGATCTCGTCGAACAGCACGCGGATGTACTGCGCGCGCTCAGGCACTTCGATGCCGAGCAGCTTTTCGATCGCGAGCACGTAGCCGTGCTCGTTGACCATCATCGACACGTAGTCGAGACGGTCCATGTACGGCACGGACTGGATGAACGTTTTGGATTCCGCGAGCTTTTCGGTCGCGCGGTGCAGCAGGCCGATGTGCGGATCGGCACGCTGGATGACTTCGCCGTCGAGCTCGAGCACGAGGCGCAGCACGCCGTGCGCTGCCGGGTGCTGCGGGCCGAAGTTGAGCGTGTAGTTCTTGATTTCTGCCATGACGCCCCCTTAATGTTTCAGACCGCCATAGCGATCCTCGCGGATCACGCGCGGCGTGATTTCGCGCGGCTCGATCGTCACCGGCTGGTACACGACCCGCTTCTCTTCCGGGTCGTAACGCATTTCGACGTAGCCCGACACCGGGAAGTCCTTGCGGAACGGGTGGCCGATGAAGCCGTAGTCGGTGAGGATGCGGCGCAGGTCGGGGTGGCCTTCGAACACGATGCCGTACAGGTCGAACGCTTCGCGCTCGTACCAGTTCGCGGAGGTCCAGATGTCGACCAGCGATGCCACGATCGGCAGGTCGTCGTCCGGCGCGAATGCGCGCAGGCGCAGGCGCCAGTTGTTCGTGACCGACAGCAGGTGCGACACGGCCGCGAAACGCGGGCCGTCGTAAGCGCCGTCGCCGAAGGTCTGGTAGTCGACGCCGCACAGGTCGATCAGTTGCTCGAAACGGAGCTTCGGATCGTCGCGCAGCATCTTTGCGACTTCGAGGTAATCGCTCGCCTTCACGACGAGCGTCAGTTCACCGATCGCTTCGGTGAGGCTCACCACGCGCGCGCCGAGCGCGGCTTCGAGGTTTGCCTTGAGGGTCTCGATTTTGCTTGCCATATTGAGGGGACGCTCGGGGCTTTATTGACGGGCGATGGTATTGGTGCGACGGATCTTCGCCTGAAGCTGGATCACGCCATAGACCAGCGCCTCGGCTGTGGGCGGACAGCCCGGCACGTAGACGTCGACCGGCACGATCCGGTCGCAGCCGCGGACCACCGAGTACGAGTAGTGGTAGTAGCCACCGCCGTTCGCGCACGACCCCATCGAGATCACCCAGCGCGGCTCGGCCATCTGGTCGTACACGCGACGGAGCGCGGGCGCCATCTTGTTGCAGAGCGTGCCGGCGACGATCATCACGTCCGACTGACGCGGACTCGGGCGAAACACGACGCCGAACCGGTCCAGGTCGTAACGGGCCGCGCCCGCATGCATCATTTCGACGGCGCAACACGCGAGTCCGAACGTCATCGGCCACAGCGAGCCAGTACGCGTCCAGTTGATCAGCTTGTCAGCCGTCGTGGTGACAAACCCTTCCTTCAAGACCCCTTCGATACTCATTTGCTTTCCACTCCAGACGAGCGACCGAGCGTGGCCGCCCATGCAAACCGGCGATTAACCCATCACTCCCAGTCGAGGCCGCCTTTCTTCCAGATATAGGCAAAGCCCAGCAGGAATTCGAGCAGAAAAATCATCATTGCGATGAAACCCGGCCAGCCGATATCCCGGAGCGCGACGCCCCACGGAAACAGGAATGCGGTTTCGAGATCGAAGATGATGAACAGGATGGCGACGAGGTAGTACCGGACGTCGAATTTCATCCGGGCGTCTTCAAAGGCTTCGAAGCCGCACTCGTACGGTGCGTTCTTCTCGACGTCCGGCTTGTTGGGACCAAGGAGCTTGCCGATGCTGACCAGCGCTATACCTAAACCAGTGCCCACTAGGAGGAACAACAAGACGGGGTAATAGGCTGCGAGGTTCAAGGCAATCCTCTATCGGTTGGTTCTGAGCGTCCGGAGAATACCACTTCCGGCGGAAGGAATCATTTCGGAGTGCATGCAATCGCAAGACAACCGCAAGCACACCCCAGAAATGAAAAATGCCAGCCACTAGAAGCGGCTGGCATTGAGTAACTTTGGTGCCGACGGCGAGACTCGAACTCGCACAGCTTTCGCCACTACCCCCTCAAGATAGCGTGTCTACCAATTTCACCACGTCGGCACTGCATGCAACCGGGGTTGTAACTACTTGTTTCCCGCGAATCGCTTCAAGAATTAAATTCTAACCTGACTTCCAGAATTGTTCAACGCACAAACGCAAAAATTTTAACTTTTTATTTCGGGACGTCCTGGCCCGGCGCGCTTGCAGCCGAACCCGCGGCAGCGGATGCCGCGACAGCCGGTGCCGATGCTGCAGGCGCCGATGCCGGTGCGGTCGCAACCCCACCCAGCACGCCTGCCGACGGCGTCGACTTGTACGAACCGAGGTACGTCAGCGTGAGCGTCGCAACGAAGAAGATCGTCGCGAGAATGCCCGTTGTGCGCGACAGGAAGTTCGCCGAGCCCGTTGCACCGAACAGGCTGCCCGACGCGCCGCTGCCGAACGCAGCGCCCATGTCGGCACCCTTGCCGTGCTGCAGCAGCACGAGACCAATCACACCGAGTGCAGACAGCACCTGCACCACAATAATCAGCGTCTTGAATAACAGCATCACACCCACCCGAATGGATCAGGCGACCGGACCGACCGGCCGCCATCATGGTTCAATTCGATCGCAGACCGCTCAGCGCGCGGCCCGGCAGATCGCCAGGAAATCTTCCGCCTTCAGCGACGCGCCGCCGATCAGGCCACCGTCGATGTCCGGCTGCGCGAACAGCTCTTCCGCGTTGTCCGGCTTCACGCTGCCGCCGTACAGCACGGACACGTCCGCCGCGCCCTTTGCCGCGAGACGCGCACGCAGGAACGCGTGCACGTCCTGTGCCTGCGCCGACGTCGCGCTCTTGCCCGTGCCGATCGCCCAGACCGGCTCGTATGCGACGACGATGCGCTCAGCCTCGTCGGCCGTCAGCACGGCCAGCACCGCGTCGAGCTGCGCACCGACCACCTGCTCGGTCGCACCCGACTCGCGCTCGTCGAGCGTCTCGCCGACGCACACGACAGGCGTGAGCCCCGCCGCAAGCGCGCGCTGCGTCTTCGCCGCGACCGTCTCGTTGCGCTCGCCGTGATACGCGCGGCGCTCCGAGTGCCCGACGATCGCATAGCGTGCGCCGAACTCCGCGACCATCGCGGCCGCCACTTCACCGGTGAACGCGCCCTGCTCGTGCGCCGACACGTCCTGCGCACCCCAGGCGACACGGCCACCGTCGAGCTGCGCCTGAACCTGCGCGAGATACGGGAACGGCACGCACACGCCGACCGACGTTTCGGCCGCCACCGCGCCCGCGCCCTGCACCACTTCGTTCAGCAACGCCTGGTTGCCGGCCAGCCGGCCGTGCATCTTCCAGTTGCCGATCACACGCTTAGTTCTCTGTTTCGACATCGTGTCTGTCTCGTCACCGCTTGGTCATTAACGCGCCGGAAACCGGCCGTCAGGTTTGATCTGGCGAAGCAAACCGGCGATTTTACTGCGCGCGGCTTGAACCGGTCAAACCGCGCATGTCAAGCCCGGCCGCATGGGCCGTCAGGCGTTCGTACCCCAATCGAGCACGATCTTGCCGGTGTGCTCGCTGCTTTCCATCAGCGCGTGCGCCTGCGCGGCGTCCGCGGCCGGCAATACGCGATAGATCACCGGCTTGATACGGCCATCGGCGAGCAGCGGCCACACGCGCGACTTCAGTTGCGCGGCGATCTGCGCCTTGAACTCGACCGGACGCGGGCGCAGCGTCGAACCCGTGATCGTCAGCCGGCGACGCAGGATCTCGCCCAGGTTGACGTCGGCCTTCGCGCCGCCGAGCAGCGCGATCAGCACGAGACGGCCGCCATCCGCGAGCGCGGACAGCTCGCGCGGCACGTACGAGCCCGCCACCATGTCGAGGATCACGTCGACGCCGCGATCGTGCGTCAGCGACTTCACGACCTCGACGAAGTCTTCCGTCTTGTAGTTGATCGCGCGTTCGGCGCCGAGCGCCTCGCATGCGCGGCACTTGTCGGCTGTACCGGCCGTCGCGAACACGCGAAAGCCGAGCGCATGCGCGATCTGGATCGCCGTCACGCCGATGCCGCTCGAACCGCCCTGCACGAGCAGCGTTTCCTGCTCGCCGCCCTCGCCCGCGCCGAGCTGCGCACGGTCGAACACGTTGCTCCATACGGTGAAAAACGTTTCGGGCAGCGACGCGGCCTCGATATCGGTCAGTCCGTCGGGCACCGGCAGGCACTGCAGCAGCGGTGCGACCGCATACTCCGCATAGCCACCGCCCGCGAGCAGCGCGCACACGCGGTCGCCCAGCTTCAGGCCGAACGGGTTCTGCGCGGCGTCGGACAGGTCGCCACCAACGATCTCGCCCGCGACCTCGAGGCCAGGCAGATCCGACGCACCCGGCGGCGGCGCATAGGCGCCCTTGCGCTGGAACACGTCAGGCCGGTTCACACCGGAAGCCGCCACCTTGATCAGCACTTCGCCGCGCTTCGGTTCGGGGCGCGGGCGCTCCGCAAGCTTCAGCACGTCGGGGGCACCGAATTCGGTGATTTCGATGGCTTTCATGGTGATGGTCGCTCCAGGATCAGGATCGGAATCGGATGGCGCGCCCGCTTGCGGCACGGGCGCCTGACCGGCGCTGCTGCGCCGCACAACGATGCTACAGAAAAAACGGCCGGCACGCTTTCGCACTGCCGGCCGTTGGTCCGCCTGTCCGCTTACTGCTGCGGCGGCGTGTCCGACTGCGACGCCGCCGCTGCTTCATTCAGCAGCGCCTTCGCCGACAGACGCACACGACCCTTTTCGTCCGTCTGGATGACCTTGACCTTCACTTGCTGGCCTTCCTTCAGGTAGTCGTTGATGTCCTTCACACGCTCGTTGACGATTTCCGAGATGTGCAGCAGGCCATCCTTGCCCGGCAGCAGGTTCACGATCGCGCCGAAATCGAGCAGCTTCAGAACCGTGCCTTCGTACACCTGGCCGACTTCGATTTCTGCCGTGATGTTCTCGATGCGCTTCTTCGCTTCGGCCATGCCGTCGCTGTTCGTGCTCGCGATCGTCACGACGCCGTCGTCGGAGATGTCGATGGTCGTGCCGGTTTCTTCCGTCAGCGCGCGGATCACCGAACCGCCCTTGCCGATCACGTCGCGGATCTTTTCCGGGTTGATCTTGATCGTGATCATGCGCGGCGCGAATTCCGACAGTTGCGTGTTCGCACCCGAGACCGCCGACGTCATCTTGCCGAGGATGTGCATGCGGCCTTCCTTCGCTTGCGCGAGCGCGACCTGCATGATTTCCTTCGTGATGCCCTGGATCTTGATGTCCATCTGCAGTGCCGTCACGCCTTGCTCCGTGCCGGCCACCTTGAAGTCCATGTCGCCGAGGTGATCTTCGTCGCCGAGGATGTCGGTCAGCACCGCGAACTTGTTGCCTTCGAGGATCAGGCCCATCGCGATACCCGCGACGTGTGCCTTCATCGGCACGCCGGCGTCCATCAGCGCGAGGCAGCCGCCGCACACCGATGCCATCGACGACGAACCGTTCGATTCGGTGATTTCCGACACGACGCGGATCGAGTAGCCGAATTCGTCGGCGCTCGGCAGGCACTTGACCAGCGCGCGCTTCGCGAGGCGGCCGTGGCCGATTTCGCGGCGCTTCGGCGAGCCGACGCGGCCCGTTTCGCCGGTCGCGAACGGGGGCATGTTGTAGTGGAGCATGAAGCGCTCGCGGTACTCGCCTTCGAGCGCGTCGATGATCTGCTCGTCACCCTTCGTGCCGAGCGTCGCGACGACCAGCGCCTGCGTCTCGCCACGCGTGAACAGCGCCGAGCCGTGGGTACGCGGCAGCACGCCGGTGCGGATCTCGATCGGGCGCACGGTGCGCGTGTCGCGGCCGTCGATACGCGGCTCGCCGTTCAGGATCTGCGAACGGACGATCTTGGCTTCGATGTCGAACAGCACGTTGCCGACCGTTGCCTTGTCGGCTGCGACCGTACCCGCTGCCAGCGCATCTTCCTCGAGCTTCGCCGAGGTTGCTGCGTAGACTTCCTTCAGCTTCGTCGAACGTGCCTGCTTGTCGCGGAGCTGGTAAGCAGCGAGCAGTTCGTTCTGTGCCAGCTCGGTCACGCGCGCGATCAGCGCTTCGTTCTTCGGTGCCGGCTGCCAGTCCCACTCGGGCTTGCCGCCTTCGCGCACCAGTTCGTGGATCGCGTCGATCGCGACCTGCATTTGCTCGTGACCGAACACCACGGCGCCCAGCATCACGTCTTCCGACAGTTGATCGGCTTCCGATTCAACCATCAGCACCGCACGTTCCGTACCGGCGACGACGAGGTCGAGGCTCGATGCCTTGATCTGGTCACGCGTCGGGTTCAGCACGTACGCGTTGTCGATGTAGGCCACGCGAGCGGCACCGACCGGGCCGTTGAACGGCAGGCCCGACACGGCGAGCGCAGCCGATGCGCCGATCAGCGCGGGGATGTCCGCCGGGATTTCCGGGTTCACGGACAGCACGTGGATCACGACCTGGACTTCGTTGTAGAAGCCTTCCGGGAACAGCGGGCGCAGCGGACGGTCGATCAGGCGCGACGTCAGCGTCTCATGCTCCGACGGACGGCCTTCGCGGCGGAAGAAGCCGCCCGGGATCTTGCCGGCCGAGTAGGTCTTCTCGAGGTAGTCGACGGTCAGCGGGAAGAAATCCTGGCCCGGCTTCGCCGACTTCGCGCCGACGACGGTTGCCAGCACGACGGTGTCTTCGACGTCGACGATCACCGCACCGCTCGCCTGGCGAGCGACTTCACCGGTTTCGAGGCGCACCTTGTGCTGGCCCCACTGGAATTCCTTCACGACCTTGTTGAACATGGACATGGTTGCTCCTTTGAATTCATGCATTTCATTCGCCGCGCCGGCCATCCAGCACGGCGGCGTCCCGACCGAATCACCCGGAGCAAGGTGTGTTTTTTATGCCATTCCAGCGCGGCGCTCATGCAGCGACGCGCTGGAATGACACAAATCCTGCCCCGGTATCAGTCGTTGCGGCAGCCCCGCACGAACGTGCCGGACAGCCTGCGATGCGTGTGACGCTACGCACCGCGCAAAAACAAAATGCCTGTATCAGCGGACTGACACAGGCATCTTGCTGGCGGCAATCGCCTCGATTACTTACGCAGACCCAGCTTCTCGATCAGTGCGCGGTAACGGTCGGCATCCTTGCCCTTGAGGTAGTCGAGCAGCTTGCGGCGGCGGCTCACCATGCGCAGCAGGCCGCGGCGGCTGTGGTGATCCTTCGCGTGGGTCTTGAAGTGACCCGTCAGTTCGACGATACGTGCGGTCAGCAGAGCGACCTGGACTTCGGGCGACCCCGTGTCGTTGGTAGCGCGGGCGAACTGAGCAACAACTTCCGACTTCTTGATATCTGCAACAGACATGTGATTTCCTTTCTAACTGAACAGGCGGACACGGAAGAATGGCCGTGCCGTGACTTACAACCGGCGCGCATTGTAGCACAACTCCGCGCCGTTCTTACCGCCCCCTGTCACGGGCGCGTCATCGAGCACGTGGACGGCATCTCCGTGCGTAGCGCCGGCACCGCGAGCACCGTCCGGAAGCCGTAGCCCGAACCCTCGTTGTCGAAGCGCACGCCCGGCGTGCCGACCTTGTCCATCTCCATCACGTAAAGGGGCTGGATCAACTGGTGATCCTGCGCGCGCATCCGCGACGCGTGGAAGCCATCGTCGAACGACAGGCCTTCGAGCGCGCGCGCAACCGCGACGGGGTCGGCCGACCCCGCGCGGTTCATCGCGGCAGCCAGCATCTCGACCATCAGGCTCATCCGGCGCACCGGATAGTCGTCCTGGGCGGCCGGAAAACGGTTCCGGAACGCGCGGTAGAACGCATCGGATTTCGCGCCGCCTGCGTTCGGGTGCCAGTCCGCCACGGCCACGACCCGCCCGACACCGGCGTCGCCGAGTGCCGCCGGCGCGCCGAGGCTGTTGCCGTAGAACGTATAGAACTTCGCATTGAGCCCCTGCTCGCGCGCCGCCTTCACGAGCAGCGTGAGATCGTTGCCCCAGTTGCCGGTCACGACGGCGTCGGCGCCGCTCGCGCGGATCTTCGCGATGTACGGCGAGAAATCCTTGATCCGGCCGATCGGGTGGAATTCGTCGCCGGCGATCGTCACGTCCGGGCGCCGCGCGGCCAGCGCCTGCCGTGCGAGCGCGCTGACGTCGTGGCCGAAACTGTAGTCCTGGTTCAGCAGGTAGACCTTGCGCAGCGCGCGGTCGCGCGCCATCACGTCCGCGAGCGCGGCCATCCGCATGCCCGCGTGCGCATCGAAGCGGAAATGCCAGAAACTGCAGCGCGCGCCGGTCAGCGCCGGATCGTCGGCTGAATAGTTGAGGAACAGCATCCGGTTGTCCGGATCGCGCGCGTTCAGCTTGTCGAGCGCCACGACGAGCGCGGCCGCGACGGCCGAGCTGTTGCCCTGCGTGACGAACCCGATGTGGCGGTCCGCGGCCGCGCGCAACTGCACGAGCGCCTCCTCGGGGCTGCCCTTGCTGTCGAGCACGACCAGTTCGAGCGGATGCGCACCGTCACGCAGCTTCACGCCGCCGGCCGCGTTGACCTGCTCGACGCCGAAGCGCAGGTTGCGCTCGACTGCCGCACCCGCGTTCGCGAACGGGCCTGACATCCCTTCGATCAACGCGATCCGCACCGGCTCGCCGCCGGCAAACGCGGACGACACCAGCATCCACCCCGCGCTCAACGCGAGCGCGCACCGCTTCCACCCCTGCATCGGCCACCTGCCCTTCAATCTGCCCGAGAAGCGCGGATCATAGGCCGGCGCCCGTGCCGCCCGCAAGCGCGACGGCGCCGGCGATCCGCACCGATTTTTTCCGCACGATGCGCGGCCGTGCGCCGTCCGTGATAAAACGGGAATTGTTTCCGTGTTCGGGAGAATCCCATGCGCATTCGCATTACCGCGCGCGTGCCGGTGCTGCTTGCCAGCGCTGCCGCGCTGCTGGCCGGTTGCGCGCAACCGTGGCAGCAATACCAGGCCGGCCAGGACGAGTCGGCGATCGTCGCGCGCATGGGCCCGCCGCGCGAGATCTACGACCTGCCCGGCGGCGGCAAGCGCCTGATGTGGCCGACCCAGCCGATGGGCGAAGTCACCGTCGCGGCCGACGTCGACGCGGCCCACAAGATCGTCAACGTACGCCAGGTCCTGCAGCCGAGCGAGTTCTATCGCGCGGAGATCGGCAAGTGGACGAAGACCGACGTCCTCGTCAACTTCGGACGCCCCGTCGAGACGTCCTACTTCCCGCTGATGAAGCGCGAGGTGTGGACCTATCGGTATCTCGAGGACAACGTCTGGTACATGATGTACAGCTTCTACTTCGATCCGCAGGGCATCCTGCGCATCACGCAGAAAACGCCCGACCCGCTGCACGACCCCGACCGCCGCAACCTGTTCTGACCGATTACGCATCGGCGCGCAATTTTCAACATGGCCATTCACGAATCATTGCGTGAATGGCCATTTCGTTTTTTCCGCTCTTCTATTTAATTCGGCAAATACGACGGAAATCTTTTCCGATCGATGACAAGCCGATGGCAATACGCTGACATCCCCGTCATGCGGGCCTTTGCGCGGAAACAGGCACACGCCGTGCATGTCATGCGGCGAAATGGTGCACGCAATGCACTACGCCAAATCAATTTGAAACAAATTGTTTCAGCACCCCCGAAGTGCTAGGGCATACCCCTAATATCAGTCGAAACCAAACCTTTCAATTTAGAAAGAATGCCATTGCGTCATTTCTGCCGATATTCGTTTGCCTTTATCACAAAGGAGTCCTCATGAATCGCCCCAAGAGCATGCTGGTTGCCAACATCGCCTGGGCCCGCGAAACGCGCGAATACACGCCCGGCTTCTTCGACGCGCTCGCGCGCGGCCAGAACCCGCGCGTGCTGTGGATCGGCTGCGCCGACAGCCGCGTGCCGGCCGAAACCATCACGCACTGCGCACCCGGCGAGCTGTTCGTCCATCGCAACATCGCGAACCTGTTCCATCCCGACGACGACAATTCCGCCAGCGTGCTCGAGTACGCGGTGCGCGTGCTGCAGGTCGACCACGTGATCGTGTGCGGGCACTACGGATGCGGCGGCGTACGCGCGTCGCTGCTGCCGCCGCCGTCCGACCTGCCGCACGTCGCACGCCGTATCGCACCGCTCTGCGCGCTCGCGCGGCGCCATCGCGACACGCTGGACGGGCTCGACGACACGGCCGCCGCCGACCGCCTCGCCGAACTCAACGTGCTTGAACAGGTGCGGCTGCTGCGCACGTCCCCGATCGTGCAGGGCCGCGAACGGCCGCCGCTCGTGCATGGCTGGATCTTTTCGCTCGCCGACGGCCGCCTGCTGGAGCTCGATTCCGGCTACACGACTCAGCCCGTCGACGTCGAACCGGCGCAGGTCGCGACGGCCGACGCGCTCGGCTGACCCACCCCGCCCCCAACGCCCATGAAATCGCCCCAACCATGAAACTGAACGAGCGCCTGTCCACCCTGCCGCGCGACATCGTCGCCGGCGTCGTCGTTTTCCTCGTCGCGCTGCCGCTGTGCCTCGGCATCGCCAATGCATCCGGCGTCGAACCGTTCGCCGGGCTCGTGTCCGGCATCGTCGGCGGGATCGTCGTCGCACTGCTGAGCGGCTCGTCGCTGTCCGTCAGCGGGCCGGCCGCCGGCCTCGTCGTGATCGTCGTCGAAGGGATCGCCCAACTCGGCAGCTTTTCCGCGTTCCTGCTCGCGGTCCTGCTGTCCGGCGTACTGCAGTTCGGGTTCGGCATGCTGCGCGCCGGCCGCTTCGCCGCCTATGTGCCGTCGCCCGTCATCAAGGGCATGCTCGCCGCAATCGGCCTGCTGCTGATCTTGAAGCAGGTTCCGTTCGCGTTCGGTATCGGCGGCTCGACCGCGCAATCGTTTGCGAGCTGGCCAGGCCTGCCGGTCGCGTGGGCCGCCACGGCCATCGCGCTCGCCTCGCTCGCGCTACTGGTCGCGTGGGACACGCCCGCGCTACGCCGCTTCGCGCTGGTGCGCTCGGTGCCGGCCCCGCTCGCGGTGGTCGTGCTGGGTATCGGCGCCACGCTGGTGCTGAGCGTCGTCGCACCGTCGGTCGCGCCGGGCGCCGCCCATCGCGTGACGCTGCCCGAACTCGGATCGTTCGCGGCCTTCGCGGCGTCGCTCAAGCATGCGGAGCTCGGGCCGAACTTCGCGCAGCTCGTCAATCCGGACGTGTGGCGCGTCGCCATCACGCTTGCGGTCGTCGCGAGCCTCGAAACGCTGCTGAGCCTCGAAGCGGTCGAGCAGATCGACCCGAAGCGCCGGCCGACCCAGCCCGATCGCGAGCTCAAGGCCCAGGGCGTCGGCAATCTCGTCGCGGGCGCGGTCGGCGGGCTGCCGATCACGTCGGTGATCGTGCGCAGCTCGGTCAACGTCAATGCGGGTGCACAGAGCCGGATGTCGGCGATCGTCCACGGGATGCTGCTGCTCGCGAGCGTGTTCGCGCTCACCGGCCTGATCAACCTGATCCCGCTCGCGAGCCTCGCCGCGATCCTGATCCACACCGGCTTCAAGCTCGCGAAACCGGCACTGTTCCGCGCGGTGATGAAACAGGGCCCGGCCGCGTTCGTGCCGTTCGCCGCGACCATCGCCGGCGTACTCGCGGTCGACCTGCTGTTCGGCATCGCGCTCGGCCTCGCATGCAGCGTGCTGGCAGTCGCCGTCGCGAACCTGAAGAGCCCCGTCACGCTCGCGCAGCACGACGACCACTTCCTGCTGTCGTTCCGCAAGGACGTGTCGTTTCTCGGCAAGGTCCAGGTCAAGCACCACCTGCGGCACATTCCCGACCGGGCCGCGGTGATCATCGACGCGACGCGCGCCGACTACATCGATCACGACGTGCTCGAACTGCTCGACGCGTTCGTCGCCGATGCGCCGCGACGCGGCATCGCGGTCGAGTTCCGGCGGCGCAGCCCGGCGCCCCGCACGGCCGCGCGCCGCTGGCTGTTCCGTGCACCGGCCGCCGAATGAGCGGCGCATGAAAAAACGCCCCGGCGGCACAGGGCCGCACGGGGCGTTTCGGCGATGCGTTATGCGCGCTGCGGATTGAGCTTGTCGTCCTTCGAATGCAGCTTGTTCAGTGCGGAGATGTACGCCTTGGCAGACGCAGCGACGATGTCCGGATCGGTGCCGACGCCGTTGACGATCCGCCCGCTCTTCGACAGCCGGACAGTCACCTCGCCCTGCGCCTGCGTCCCGGTCGTGATCGCGTTCACCGAGTACAGCAGCAGCTCGGAACCGCTGCCGACTTCGCTCTCGATCGCATTGAACGTCGCATCGACCGGACCGTTGCCACGGGCCTCGCCGGTCACTTCCTTGCCTTCGACCCCGAACACGACCTTCGCGTGCGGCTGCTCGCCCGTTTCCGAGTGCTGCGACAGCGACACGAACTTGAAGTGCTCCTGCTCGTGCGCGAGCGCCGATTCCTCGGACACGATCGCGATGATGTCCTCGTCGAAGATCTCGGCCTTGCGGTCGGCCAGATCCTTGAAGCGCATGAACGCGGCGTTCAGTTCGCTTTCGCTGTCGAGCGACACGCCGAGCTCCTGCAGGCGCTGCTTGAACGCGTTACGACCCGACAGCTTGCCGAGCACGATCTTGTTCGCGGTCCAGCCCACGTCTTCCGCGCGCATGATCTCGTAGGTGTCGCGCGCCTTCAGCACGCCGTCCTGGTGGATGCCCGATGCGTGCGCGAACGCGTTCGCACCGACCACCGCCTTGTTCGGCTGCACGACGAAACCGGTGATCTGCGACACGAGCTTCGACGTCGGCACGATCTGCGACGTGTCGATGCCGACGTCGAGACCGAAGTAGTCCTTGCGCGTCTTCACGGCCATCACGATTTCTTCGAGCGACGTATTGCCCGCGCGCTCGCCGAGACCGTTGATCGTGCACTCGACCTGACGCGCGCCACCGATCTTCACGCCGGCGAGCGAGTTCGCGACGGCCATCCCGAGGTCGTTATGGCAGTGCACCGAGAAGATCGCCTTGTCCGAATTCGGAATGCGTTCGCGCAGCGTCTTCACGAGGTTGCCGTACAGCTCCGGCACGCCATAGCCGACCGTGTCGGCGATGTTGATCGTCGTCGCGCCTTCGGCGATCACGGCTTCCAGCACGCGGCACAGGAAGTCGAGATCCGAACGGCTGCCGTCTTCCGGCGAGAATTCGACGTTGTCGGTGAACTTGCGCGCGAAGCGCACCGCGAGACGCGCCTGCTCGAACACCTGGTCCGGCGTCATGCGCAGCTTCTTCTCCATGTGCAGCGGCGACGTCGCGATGAACGTGTGGATCCGCGCGCTGTTGGCCGGCTTCAGCGCGTCGGCCGCACGCTGGATGTCCTTGTCGTTGGCGCGCGCCAGCGAGCAGATCGTGCTGTCCTTCACGAGACCGGCGATCGTGTGGATCGCGTCGAAATCGCCGTTCGAGCTGGCCGCGAAGCCGGCCTCGATCACGTCGACCTTCATCCGCTCGAGATGCTTCGCGATGCGGATTTTCTCTTCCTTCGTCATCGACGCACCGGGCGATTGTTCACCGTCACGCAACGTCGTATCGAAAATGATCAGCTTGTCTGTCATGGGGGGCTCCAGGGCTCTTTATACGGAAATCAAACGTAATGAGATCGCGCCACCGCTGGCGACGCTCAACAACAGACGAGGCTTGACGGGGGGCGAGAACGGTCAGCGCGGCAGGCGCGCCAAAGCTAGCGCGCGTAGCGGCGCACCGGCTAGAAGGAGGGAGAGGCGGGGAAATGCGGTCATGCCGAAGACTATAGCGGCATTCCGCTGGGTGCGCAATCGGACGGCACCCGGGGCTTGCGGCGGCCCGATTCGAAACAGGGGCAAAAGAAAACGGCGGCCTGGAGGCCGCCGTTTCCGGGCGAGAAACCCGCGTCAGTGATCGCGCTGCGACGAGCGCGCCGGATTCGCGCGCCCACGCACGGCCTGATAGGCCCAGAACACGTAGCCGGACAGCCCGTACAGCACGAACAGGCAGAACAGCATCAGCGGCGGATCGGACGACACCAGCACGAACGCGACGACGACCAGCAGGATCGCCGCGAACGGCACGCGGTGCCGCACGTCGAGCGCCTTGCCGCTGTAGAACGGCGCGTTCGACACCATCGTCACGCCCGCGTAAATCGTCAGCGCGAACGCGACCCACGGCAGCCAGCCGAGCTTCATCGGCACGCGGTTGTCGGTGGCGAGCCACACGAAGCCGGCGATCAGCGCGGCGGCCGCCGGGCTCGGCAGCCCTTGGAAGAAACGCTTGTCGACGCTGCCGATGTTCGTGTTGAAACGCGCGAGCCGCAGCGCAGCGCCCGAGCAATAGACGAATGCAGCGAGCCAGCCCCAGCGGCCGAGATCCTTCAGCACCCACTCGTACATCACGAGCGCGGGTGCGACGCCGAACGACACCATGTCCGACAGGCTGTCGAACTGCTCGCCGAACGCGCTCTGCGTATGCGTCATGCGCGCGACGCGCCCGTCCATCCCGTCGAGCACCATCGCGACGAAGATCGCGATCGCGGCGATCTCGAAGCGCACGTTCATCGCCTGCACGACCGCGAAGAAGCCGCAGAACAGCGCGGCGGTCGTGAACGCGTTCGGCAGCAGATAGATGCCGCGCGTCTTCAGGAACCGCTGGCGTGCAGCACGGCGGCTCTCGATGGGCACCGGATCGGGCGCCATCACCTTGTTGCGGCGGAACGGGCGTGGCGTCTGGCCGTTGCGCGGCCGACGCGGTTTGAATGCGGCCATCGTGCGCCCCGCCGCTTACTGTTCGAGCTCGGCGAGGATCGTCGACGACGCGTAGACCTTCTCGCCGATCGACACCTTCGCGCGGCTGCCGAGCGGCAGGTACACGTCGACGCGCGAACCGAAGCGGATGAAACCGTAGCGCTGGCCGCGCGACAGCGGTTCGCCGGCGCGCACGTAGCAGAGGATCCGGCGTGCAACGAGGCCCGCGATCTGCACGGCGGTCACGGTCTTGCCGCTCGCCGTCTGGATCACGACCGCATTGCGTTCGTTTTCCGTCGACGCCTTGTCGATCGCCGCGTTCAGGAACGCGCCCGGGAAGTACTCGACCTTGGAGATCGCGCCATCGACCGGCGAACGCTGCGAATGGACGTTGAAGACATTCATGAACACGCTGATCTTCAGCGCTTCGCGGTTCGCGTACGGGTCCTGCGCGGTCTCCACCGCCACGATGCGGCCGTCTGCCGGGCACAGCACCGCATTCGGCTGCGCCGGGATCGGGCGCTGCGGATCGCGGAAGAACTGGACGACGAAGACGAGCAGCAGCCAGAACGGCCACGCGAAGCCGAAGCCCCCGACGGCATGGATCAACAGCGCGATGACGGCTGCAATCGCGATGAACGGCCAGCCTTCGCGCGCGATGATCGGATGAGGATAGTTCATGGATTCGTTCTGTGTTCGGTGAATTGCAAAGCCCGTAGGATAGCAAAAGCCGCCCGGGGCACTGCTGCCTTCGGGCGGCTTTTTGGTACCGGCCCTCTATTCGAGGGGCCGGAACAGCTCGCGGAGCTTAGTTCTTCGTCTGGTCGACGAGCTTGTTCTTCGCGATCCACGGCATCATTGCGCGCAGCTTCGAACCGACCTGCTCGATCTGGTGCTCGGCCGTCAGGCGGCGGCGCGACTGCAGCGTCGGTGCGCCTGCCTTGTTCTCGAGAATGAAGCTCTTCGCGTACTCGCCCGTCTGGATGTCGGTCAGGCACTGCTTCATCGCCTTCTTCGTCTCTTCCGTGACGATGCGCGGGCCCGTCACGTACTCGCCGTACTCGGCGTTGTTCGAGATCGAGTAGTTCATGTTCGCGATGCCGCCTTCGTAGATCAGGTCGACGATCAGCTTCAGTTCGTGCAGGCACTCGAAGTACGCCATTTCCGGCGCGTAGCCTGCTTCGACCAGCGTCTCGAAGCCAGCCTTGATCAGCTCGACGGTACCGCCGCACAGCACGGCCTGCTCGCCGAACAGGTCGGTTTCGGTTTCTTCACGGAAGTTGGTTTCGATGATGCCTGCACGGCCGCCGCCGTTCGCTGCCGCGTACGACAGCGCGATGTCGCGTGCCGCGCCCGACTTGTTCTGCGCAACCGCGATCAGGTGCGGCACGCCGCCACCTTGCGAGTACGTGCCGCGAACCGTGTGGCCCGGTGCCTTCGGCGCGATCATGATCACGTCGAGGTCGGCACGCGGGATCACCGCGCCGTAGTGGACGTTGAAGCCGTGCGCGAATGCCAGCGCCGCGCCCTGCTTGATGTTCGCGTGGACTTCCTTCGCGTACACGTCGGCGATCTGCTCGTCCGGCAGCAGCATCATCACGACGTCGGCGCCCTTCACCGCTTCCGCGACTTCCTTGACCGACAGGCCGGCGTTTTCGGCCTTGCTCCACGACGCGCCGCCCTTGCGCAGGCCGACCGTCACGTTCACGCCGCTGTCCTTCAGGTTCAGCGCGTGTGCATGGCCTTGCGAGCCGTAGCCGATGATCGTGACTTGCTTGCCCTTGATGAGGGAGAGGTCAGCGTCTTTGTCGTAGAAAACGTTCATGATGGTTCCTTCGCTAATTCAAAAATTCAACAATTCGTTCGGATGGAGTACTGCGGGCCGGGACATGACGGCGCACCCGGCGTGCCTGTCTGGCATCACACCTTCAGGATGCGCTCGCCGCGTCCGATGCCGGAGCTGCCGGTGCGCACGGTCTCTAGGATCGCGCCCGCGTCCAGCCCCTGGATGAATGCGTCGAGCTTGTCGCTCGCGCCCGTCAATTCGATCGTGTAGGTCTTTTCGGTCACGTCGATGATGCGGCCGCGGAAAATGTCCGCCATCCGCTTCATTTCTTCGCGCTCCTTGCCCACTGCACGTACCTTGATCAGCATCAGCTCGCGTTCGATGTGTGCACCGTCGGTCAGGTCCACCACTTTCACCACCTCGATCAGGCGGTTCAGATGCTTCGTGATCTGTTCGATCACGTCGTCGGAGCCAATGGAAACGATGGTGAGCCGCGACAGCGATTGGTCTTCGGTCGGCGCCACCGTCAAGGTTTCGATGTTGTAGCCGCGTGCGGAAAACAGACCGACGACGCGCGACAGCGCGCCCGGTTCGTTCTCCAGCAGGACGGAAATGATGTGTCTCATGTTCGCTTCTTCCAGAATGTGTCCGTGTCGATTCACCCGCGCCGCGCGCCGCCGCATGCCGCTCCACCCTTCGTGAAGGCGGGCCGCAGGGGCCGGGCGCGCGTCGCGCCGTTACAGATCTTCCGATCCGAGCAGCATCTCGGTGATGCCCTTGCCGGCCTGTACCATCGGCCAGACGTTTTCGGTCGGATCGGTCTGGAAGTCGAGAAACACGGTGCGGTCCTTCAGGCGCAGCGCTTCCTTCAGCGCCGGCTCCACATCCGAGGTCTTTTCGATCCGCATGCCGACGTGGCCGTATGCCTCGGCGAGCTTCACGAAATCAGGCAGCGCATCCATGTACGAATGCGAATAGCGCTTGCTGTATTCGATCTGCTGCCACTGGCGGACCATGCCGAGATAGCGGTTGTTCAGCGAAATGATCTTCACGGGCGTGTCGTACTGCAGGCAGGTCGACAGTTCCTGGATGCACATCTGGATCGAGCCTTCGCCCGTGATGCACAGCACGTCGTCGTCCGGGTGCGCCATCTTGACGCCCATCGCTGCCGGCAGGCCGAAGCCCATCGTGCCGAGGCCGCCGGAGTTGATCCAGCGACGCGGCTTGTTGAAGCGGTAGAACTGCGCCGCCCACATCTGGTGCTGGCCGACGTCCGAGCACACGAACGCATTGCCGTCCGTCAGCTCCCACGCCTTCTCCACCACGTACTGCGGCTTGATGATCTCGCTTTCGCGGTCGTATTTCAGGCAGTCCTTCGAGCGCCAGCCCTCGATGTCCTTCCACCATTGCGCGAGCGCCTCGGTGTCGGGGCCATGCTCGGCCGTCTGCAGCTGCTCGATCAGCTCCTTCAGCACTTCCTTCACGTCGCCGACGATCGGGATGTCGACCTTCACACGCTTCGAGATCGACGACGGGTCGATGTCGATGTGGATGATCTTGCGCGGACGCGACGCGAAGTGCGCCGGATCGCCGATCACGCGGTCGTCGAAGCGGGCACCGATCGCGATCAGCACGTCGCAGTGCTGCATCGCCATGTTCGCTTCGTAGGTGCCGTGCATGCCGAGCATGCCGAGGAATTTCTTGTCCGACGCGCGATAGCCGCCGAGGCCCATCAGCGTGTTCGTGACCGGGTAGCCGAGCAGGTCCGCGAACTGGTTCAGTTCACGCGACGCGTCGGCGAGGATGATGCCGCCACCCGTGTAGATGTACGGACGCTTCGCCGTCAGCAGCAGCGACACGGCCTTGCGGATCTGGCCCGAATGGCCCTTCGTGACGGGATTGTACGAACGCAGCGACACGCTCTTGACGGGCTCGTACTGGCACGGCGTCTTCGAGATGTCTTTCGGAATGTCGATCAGCACCGGGCCCGGACGGCCGGTGCGGGCGATATAGAACGCCTTCTTGACGGTTTCCGCGAGGTCGCGCACGTCCTTCACGAGGAAGTTGTGCTTCACGCACGGACGCGTGATGCCGACGGTGTCGCACTCCTGGAAGGCATCCTGGCCGATCGCGGCCGTGGGCACCTGGCCGCTGATCACGACCATCGGGATCGAATCCATGTACGCCGTGGCGATGCCGGTCACCGCATTGGTGACACCGGGGCCCGACGTCACGAGACAGACGCCGACATTGCCGGTGGAACGCGCATACGCATCGGCTGCGTGCACGGCCGCCTGTTCGTGGCGCACCAGCACGTGCTGAATCTTGTCCTGCTTGTAAAGCTCGTCGTAGATGTAGAGTACCGAGCCGCCGGGGTAGCCCCAGATGAATTCGACGTTTTCATCGGCCAGTGCCTTCATGAGCACGGTACCGCCGATGGAGTCGCTATCGGGAGGGGAAAGGGGTTCCGACGTGGAGAATTCCGCGCTGGGCATGTTCATTTTGACCTTTCGAATTTTCGGCAAAAAATTGATCGGGTGCTCTCTGCCGGGCTTGTGGCTCGGGTTCAAGCGGCGCGTCCAGTTTGAAGGGCAGGCTTCTTGGGCCAGCCTCAAATGAGACCATCACTTCATGTTGCGAATCATTGACGATAGCGGGTCGCGATTGGGTCGTCAAGCAAAATATCCCGCAGCGCATCATGGGTACCGCCCGGCACCCGTCGCCGCGGCTCGCGCGCAACGTGCGGCGCCCAACCCGGTGCCAAGCGGCCCGAAAATTTGATAGCATCCGCGGGTTTTACGAAATTTTTCGACCTTTTACACCACGCAGCGGTCCGCAGCGCATACCTTCACGGAATGGCATCAGACAAGGAACTCGCCGACTTTCTGGCGGGCGTCGAAAGGCGCGCGTTCAAGCAGGCTGCGTACGCCGTGCGTGACGACGATGCGTCGCTCGACATCGTGCAGGACGCGATGATCAAGCTTGCGGAGAAGTACGGCGACCGGCCGGCGGCCGAATTGCCGCTGCTTTTTCAGCGGATCCTGCAAAACGCGATCCACGACTGGTTCCGCCGTCAGAAAGTCCGCAACACGTGGGTCACGCTCTTCTCGTCGCTGAACAACACCGACGACGACGACTTCGACCCCCTCGAAACACTCGAATCCGCGAACGACAACGTGGGCGTCGAGAGCAGCGAGCACCGCCTCGAACGAGAGCAGGTTCTGGCCCTGATCGACGAAGAAATCCAGAAACTTCCGGCGCGTCAACGGGAAGCGTTCCTGATGCGTTATTGGGAAGATATGGATGTCGCCGAGACTGCCGCCGCAATGGGGTGCTCCGAGGGCAGCGTGAAGACGCACTGCTCACGAGCCACCCATACGCTGGCGCACGCGCTCAAGGCCAAAGGAATCACGCTATGAGCTCCGCTCCCGCAAATCGAGAACACGAATTCGCGCTGAAGGTGCGCCGCGCGCTGGACGAGCGCGCGGCCGACCTGCCTGCCGCGACCACCGACCGTCTGGCCGTCGCCCGCCGGGCTGCGCTCGCGCGCAAGAAGCCCGAACCCGCGACCGTGCCGGTGTTCGTGCCGGCCTTCGCCGGCGCGGCCGG
>NZ_JAAGPM010000057.1:0-49218 GCF_017104865.1 Burkholderia sp. Ac-20349 | reverse complement strand
GCGCGTCGGCGCGGCGTTGCCGGTATCGGCGGTCGCGCCGGCGCCGGCCGCCGATACGGACGCGCCGCGCCGCTTCGTGCTGTGGGGCGCGCTGATCGTCGCGGTCGGTGTGCTCGGCACGATTGCATGGCGCCTCGCGAAAGGCGGCGGCGATACGCACGGCCGCGACGAGTGACGCCGCGCGGCCATGCACACCGCCCGCTGCCCGTCTTTACGCGCCGTTTATCTCGCGTGCCGGTTTCTTTCGACGGTCGCAATGCATAACTGCGTACAGTCGTCGCATCGGAACCACGATGCGACGACATGCAGGAAACCTATCCATCGTATGACCGGCCGGCGCCACGCCTGCGCGTGCACCCGGCCCTACGGCTGAAGCGGCTGCTGCTGCCAATCACGATCGCGCTGCCGCTGTCGATCGCATTGCCCGCGCATGCCGACGACACGCCCGCCGCGCCGGTCGCCGCCGCCAGCACGCCCGAAGCCTCGCCGCCCCCCACCCTCGACACGATCGTCACCGCGCTGCGCAACCGCTTTCACATCGCGTATGCCGATGCGCGCACGATCGCGCGCGCGGTGCAGACCGAATCGGATCGCTACGGGCTTGCCCCGGCGCTGCTGCTCGCGATCATCGCGGTCGAGTCGGGCTTCGATCGCCATGCGGTCAGTGTCGCCGGTGCGCGCGGATTGATGCAGGTGCTGCCCACCGCCCATCGCGATCTCGTCGCGCATGTGAAGGACCTCTCTGATCCGGCCACCAACGTGCGGATCGGCGCGGCCATCTTCCGCGGCTATCTCGACGACGCGGACGGTGACGTCGAAACCGCGCTCGTGCGCTACAACGGCGGCACGAAGCGCTATGCGCAGCGGGTTGCGCTGCGCGTGCAGCAATTCGATGCGCAGCTGCGCCGTTCGAACGACGCGGCGAGCGACGCACTGCGCACGGCCGCGAACCCCTGAGCGCGTCGCTACTGCGCGCCGGCGAGCCGGTAGCCGACGCCCATCTCCGTCACGATGTATGCGGGCCGCCGCGGATCGCACTCCAGCTTGCGCCGCAGGTGGCCGACATACACGCGCAGGTAGTGCGCATCCTTGCCGTGCGCCGTGCCCCACACTTCGCTCAGAAGACGATCGTGCGTAAGCAGCCGCCCCGCGTGATGCGCGAGCACGGCCAGCAGCCGGAATTCGATCGGGCTCAGATGCACGCGTGTGCCGCCGCGCAACACCTGGCGATCGGCGAGATCGACGGTCACGTCGCCGAAGCGTACGCACACCGCATCGATGCGCCCGCCGCCGGCTTGCCGCCGCAGGTGCGCACGAATCCGCGCGATCAGCTCGGCGGCGCCGAACGGCTTGGTCAGGTAGTCGTCCGCGCCCGCGTCGAGCGCGGCCACCTTGTCGCTTTCCGCGCTCAGCGCCGACAGCACGATCAGCGGCGCGGCCGAGCACGCGCGCAGCGCGCGGATCAGTTCGGTGCCGCCGAGGTCTCGCAGGTTCGTGTCCGCGACGATCAGGTCGGGCCGTCGTGCACCGACGGCCGCCACGCCCGCCGCACCGGTCGCGGCCTCGACGACGTGCATGTGTTCGGCCTTCAGCGCGACACGGACGAAGTGCCGGATGAACCTGTCTTCGTCGACGATCACGATGACGACGGTCGGTTCGCTCATCCGGCTGCGCCTTCGTCCGGTGCGCGATGCGCGCGCATGTTCAAACCCATCCGCATGCCACCAGCACCATGTCGATCAGCTTGATGAACGGGAACGGCAGCAGCACGCCGCCGAGGCCGTACAGCAGCAGGTTGCGGCGCAGCAGCGGCGCCGCGCCGAGCGGACGATAGCGCACGCCCTTCAGCGCGAGCGGGATCAACGCGACGATGATCAGCGCATTGAAGATCACCGCCGACAGGATCGCCGACGCCGGCGACGCGAGATGCATCACGTCGAGCACGCGCAGTTGCGGATACGTCGTCGCGAATGCGGCCGGGATGATCGCGAAATACTTCGCGACGTCGTTCGCGATCGAGAACGTCGTCAGCGAGCCGCGCGTCATCAGCATCTGCTTGCCGATTTCGACGATCTCGATCAGCTTCGTCGGGTTCGAGTCGAGGTCGACCATGTTGCCGGCCTCCTTCGCCGCCTGCGTGCCGGTGTTCATCGCAACCGCCACGTCGGCCTGCGCGAGCGCCGGCGCGTCGTTGGTACCGTCGCCCGTCATCGCGACGAGGCGGCCGACCGCCTGGTGCTCGCGGATCGTCGCGAGCTTGGTTTCCGGCGTCGCTTCCGCGAGGAAATCGTCGACCCCCGCTTCCGCCGCGATCGCCGCGGCCGTCAGCCGGTTGTCGCCCGTCACCATCACGGTCTTGATGCCCATCTTGCGCAGTTCCGCGAAGCGCTCCTTGATGCCGCCCTTCACGATGTCCTTCAGCTCGATCACGCCGAGCACGCGAGCGACACCGTCGACCCGCTCCGCCACCGCGAGCGGCGTGCTGCCGCGGCGCGCGATGTCGGTCACGACCGCTTCGACTTCGCGCGTGACGCGGCCACCGTGGGACTCGACGTAATGCTTGATCGCATCCGCCGCGCCCTTGCGGATCTCGCGGCCGGGCAGATCGACGCCGCTCATCCGCGTCTGCGCGCTGAACGACAGGAACACCGGATGTAGCGCATGCATGTCGCGCTCGCGCAGGTTGAAACGCTGCTTCGCGAGCACGACGATGCTGCGGCCTTCCGGCGTTTCGTCGGCGAGCGACGACAGCTGCGCGGCATCGGCCAGCGCTTCCTCGGTCACGAACGGCGCGGGCACGAACGCCGACGCCTGGCGATTACCGAGCGTGATCGTGCCGGTCTTGTCGAGCAGCAGCACGTCGACGTCGCCGGCGGCTTCCACCGCGCGGCCCGATGTCGCGATCACGTTCGCCTGCATCATCCGGCTCATCCCGGCCACGCCGATCGCGGACAAGAGGCCGCCGATCGTCGTCGGGATCAGGCACACGAGCAGTGCAACCAGTGCGGTGATCGTCACGACATGGCCGGCCTTCATCGCTTCGACCGCGAACGTCGAGAACGGCAGCAGCGTTGCGGTGGCCAGCAGCATCACGATCGTCAGCGCGACGAGCAGGATCGTCAGCGCGATCTCGTTCGGCGTCTTCTTGCGCTTCGCCCCTTCGACCATTGCGATCATCCGGTCGAGGAACGCCTCGCCCGGATTGACGGCGACCCGCACGACGATCCAGTCGGACAGCACGCGCGTGCCGCCCGTCACCGACGAGAAGTCGCCACCCGCCTCGCGGATCACCGGCGCGGATTCGCCGGTGATCGCCGATTCGTCGACCGACGCGACACCTTCGATCACGTCGCCGTCGGCCGGGATCGTGTCACCGGTTTCGACGAGCACGACGTCGCCTTTGCGCAGGTCGGTCGACGCCATCACCTCGACGGGTGCCTTCGCACGCGGCGCCGCGAGCTTTTTCGCGACCACGTTGTGTTTCGCACTGCGCAGCGATGCGGCCTGCGCCTTCGAACGCCCTTCGGCGAGTGCCTCGGCGAAGTTCGCGAACAGCACGGTGAACCACAGCCACAGCGCGATCGCGACGATGAAGCCGGCGGGTGCTTCGGCCTGGCCGAACAGCGCGGCGATCCACAGGATCGTGGTCAGGATGCTGCCGACGTACACGCAGAACATCACCGGATTGCGGAACTGCGTACGCGGCGTGAGTTTCCTGAACGAATCGGCGATCGCCGGGCGCACGAGCGCGGGATCGAACATCGAGCGCACGGCCGTGCGCGGATGGCCGGGCTGCGCAGGGCGCGGGCCTGGCATGGGTGAGAGAGACATGGCGGTTTCCTTGTGCCGGCACGCCCGCGCAACGGCATCCGGCATCGGTCAGAGCCGGCTGCCTTCGCGCGTTTTCGCGTGCGGCTTCCGTTTCCACGAAACCATCTTATGAAGGTTCGCGTGAAGATCGCGGCAAAGGATCGCGTCAAGGTATAAAAAGCGCGTAAACGTCCGTTTCGCCGCGGCGCGGCGGGGGTGTCTCAAGGGCCGTACACGAGCGGGAGCGCCACACTCCGCTCATACGACGTTTACGCGGCAAAGCAGGAAAACGAACCGGCGCGCGGCGTTCAGCCGAACGTGTAGCGCCCGTGCTGACGCGGCCGCCACGGCGACGAGCGGCAGCTCGCGGCACCGGCCGCGCGTCGCGCTGCCCAGCCTGCGCCACGTCGCACATGCAGGTCGCGCCGGGCCACCGCGACCACGCGCGACGGCAACGCATAGGCAAGACGCCGCACGGCCGCCACGCGTACGGCCATGCGCGACGCCGGCGACACGCGACGTGCAACCTGCGCGACGGGCCGCTTGCAGAGGATCGCGCTGTCGTAACGCTTGCCGTCGAAGCGCATCACGTCGACGACGTCGAAACCCTGCGCGCCGTAGAACGCCAGCAAGTGCGAGGCGGGATGCGGCGTATCGAGTGCGAGCAGCGTATAGCCGCGCAACGCCGCCCACTGCTCGGCGAACGACAGCAGCAGCGCACCGATCCCGCGGCTCTGGCAATCGGGGTCCACCGCCACCTGCCGCACGCTCGCGACGCCTTCGCGCCGGTACAGCGAGCACGCCGACGACGGATCGGTCGCATACAGCGTGGCCGTGCCGATCACCCGCCCGCCACACACGGCGACGTAGCACTCGCCCGCTTCCGCGCGACGGCGCGTGACGTCCTCGCTCTGGTCGACGCACGTGCAGTTGAGCCCCATCGCGCCGAGCCGCGCGAACGCGCGATGCAGCATCGGCGTGAGTTGTGCATAACTGTCGAAGGCCGGATCGAAACGCCGCACGATCACCCGATCGGCGCACACCGAAGGCGGCGCGGCAGGCGTGTGTTCGGCGATCGCGTTCCAGGGTATCGACATTGCCTTGCTCCTTGGTTGGGATGCCCGAAGTCTATGAGCGCGCTGGTTGCCCTCGCAAGAAAAAATGTCGTAAAAGTTTGGGGAAATGCGTGTGGAGGGACGGTGACCTCGATGCGTGTCGCGGCTTCGTTTGCGGGGTGAAGGACCCGTGCAGCCGGACCGATCGTTGCGCGCGCAAGCAACGCCATTCACGCCGGCATCGAATGCCGACACGCGCGCCGTTGACACATGCGGCGGCGCCATCCAGACTCGCTGGTTCCTCCCCGCACCGAGCGCGCTCATGGTCACCTGCTACCTTCGCTACGTCATCGATCCGTACAAGCTCGACCAGTTCGAGACCTACGGCAAGATGTGGATTCCGCTCGTCGAAAAATTCGGCGGCACGCATCACGGCTACTTCCTGCCGTCCGAAGGGGCGAACAACATTGCGCTCGCGATGTTCTCGTTCCCGAGCCTCGCCGAATACGAGCGCTACCGCGAACGCTCGATGGACGATCCGGCCTGCCAGGCCGCGTTCCGCTACGCGGAGGACACGCGCTGCATCATCAGCTACGAGCGCAGCTTCTTCCGGCCGGTATTCGAGTAACGGGCAACGACCCCGCATATCGCGCCCCTTTTCCTGACCGGGACGAAAAAAAAGCCCCGCCTGCATCCGCGCGGCGGGGCCAACCCATGTCAGTAGAGACATCAAGGAGGAGACGGGCCCATCTTATCGACCACGGCCCGCCCTCCCAACCAAGCATTTCTGCTATCGATCTGGGCGGCCGCGCACACGATTGCCCCTGCCGCGCGGCATATCGATAGAACGAAAAGTCGTTTTCAGAGTGGCGGCGGGGTCGTTACCATCTGGGTTTTAAGCCTGTGCTTAGCCGGGCAAGCCATCCCCAAGGAGCGCCCCTTGACTGCATTCGATCAACACCGCCGCCCGTTCGTCGTCGGCATTGGCGGTACCACCCGGGCAGCGTCGTCGACCGAACGCGCGCTGTCGTTCGCGTTGCGCGGTGCGCAGGCGGCCGGCGCACGCACGCGCCTGTTCGACGGCCCGTTCCTGCATACGCTGCCGCACTACGCGCCCGAACACAAAACGCTGACCGACGCGCAGCGCGAACTGATCGACGCCGTGCGCCAGGCCGACGCGATCATCATCGCGACGCCCGGCTATCACGGCGGCGTCTCCGGCCTCGTGAAGAACGCGCTCGACACGCTCGAGGAACTGCGCGCGGACGATCGCCCCTATCTCGACGGGCGCGCGGTCGGCCTGATCGTCACCGCCTACGGCTGGCAGGCGGCCGGCACCGTGCTGACGTCGCTGCGTTCGATCGTGCATGCGCTGCGCGGCTGGCCGACGCCGTTCGGCGCGACCGTGAACACGCTCGAAACGCGCTTCGACAGCGCCGACAGTTGCTCCGATCCGAAGGTCGTCGCCCAGCTCGAGACGGTCGGCACGCAGGCGGCCGAGTTCGCGCTCGCGTTCGCATCGCATCGCGCGGCGTCGCATGCGGCATCGGTCGATGCGCTCGCGCCCGTGCTGAAGATCGCCAACCAGTAACTTCCCCGCCTTCCACCGCCCGCGCCCGGCCGACCCGATTCGCCGGCGCGGGCGGCGTGCATTCGGACGAGCGGCCACGCGCCGCGCACGTCGACGCGGCTCCGTGCTGCCCTTGCCCCGCGCCGATAACGATTCGGCCCACCGCGTGATTTGCATTGGCCGAAAGATTGGTTCACGCCACGGGCGGGTTTTCGTACGCTGAACCTCCGAACTCTCTCCGCGCACGCCATGAACCGTACGATCCGCTACAAGGGCTACGAAGTCGCTCCCGCTGCCGCCCGGTTGCCGAACGGGCTGTTCGCCGCCAACCTGACGATCGAGAAGGCGAGCGGCGGCCCGTCGCCGCGCGCCGTGTCGTTCGACGCGATCGATTTCTTCTTCGAGGAAGAGCACGCGCTGGCCTACGCGTCCCGCTGGGGCCGCCTCTGGGTCGACACGCACGCCTGACCGGCGCGCGCATGGCCGCTCGAAAATACGCGTTTACGGAAGCTATGCAAGAATCTTTCGACCCGTAATCGCATAGCAACAGCCATGAGTGACACGCTGCAGGAAGAGCATGCAGCAGCAGATCACGCAATGCGCAACTGGACCTTCGAGAGGCCGGGTCCGGTCCGGATCGGTTCCGATGCGCACATGCAGATGTTCTGCCGCATGCTGCTCGACACACACAACCCGTACAAGCCGGCGGTGATCGACTGGCCCGCGCTCAAGCCCGCCGAGCTCAAACGGCTCACGTCGCTGCCGATCTGGGACATCGCGGTGCAAACCGAAGGCCGCGCATCGATCCGCGTCGCGACCTATGCGGCGACGATCGACAATCCGCTGCTGCGCCGCGCGCTCGAGATGGACGGCGGCGAGGAAGCCCGCCACAAGGTCGTGCTGTCGAAGCTGGTCGAGGCCTACGGCATCCGGCTCGCTCCCGAGCCGTCCTATCCCGCGCCGAAAGATCCCGAGTGGTGGTGGATCGTCACGGGCTTCAGCGAATGCATCGACAGCTTCTTCGCGTTCGGGCTGTTCCGATCCGCGCAGCGCTCCGGCTACTTCCCGCCCGAACTCGTCGACACCTTCGAACCGGTGATCCAGGAAGAAGGCCGCCACATCCTGTTCTTCGTGAACTGGTACGCGTGGTACTGGCGCAGCCTGCCGTGGTGGCGCCGGCCGTGGTTCTTCGCGCGGGTCGCGGCCGTGTGGGTGCATTTGATTCGTGAACGCATCGGCATCGCGCGCGGCATCGATTCCGACGGCGTCGCGCGCGACGCGAACTTCCCGGCGACCGGCACCGCCGACATCGGCGACGCGCTCAACCCGCGCGAGCTGATCGAACTGTGTCTTGCGGAGAACGACCGGCGGATGGCCGGCTACGACACGCGCCTGCTGCGCCCGATGTTCGTGCCGCGCATGGCGCGGTTCGCGTTGCGGCTTCTCAAGAAGTAAGGCAACCGCTCGGGACAGGGCCCGGTTGCCCGGTCGAGCAACCGGGCAACGCCCGTCGACGATCGTCGCGCCGGGACGGCCCGAGTTGCGCCGGGATCCGGCGGCTCGCAGTCGCTTCGTCCGCATCCGGGCGCGCAGCAGACGATCCGCTGCGATCGATGCATCCGTTCTGTTCCGTGCCCTGCGTCCTGTTCGAACCTCGATGCGTGCTCGTCGCACTTGCACGGCGAACCGTATTCCTTGGGCTGCCCGGCCCGCCGACGGCTCGAAATTGCCCCATCGCACGCGTTGCATCCGGCTGCCGGATGTGCCGCGCCCGCCCCATTTGATCCATCCCTTTTTTCTGGAGCTTCGGCGCGCGTGCGCCGCGCCCGGACAAATTGTCACATCCAGGATCTGATGATTCGGCGGCGCCGCCACCCATGCCGGCCAGCGTCATTCACACCCTGTCGCCAGCCGGCCCAAAGCGGAAGCGGGTCACGCCTCCCGGACGGGTTTACCCCCTCTCCGAATCCCGCCCGAATATCAACATAACCGAAACAGTCAATAGGACAAATTCGAAAGACGAATGATGACGGCCCAGCCCACCGCCCTGTAGCACTTTTTTACAAATTCGACGCCCCACCCGGCCCGAAACGCCCGTCGCGCGGGCCACCGTCGCGCCCCAGATGCGCAAATCAGCACAGCCCAATAGTCGAAATTCCAGATTAAATTGATTTATAGATAACACACAAAATCAATAGAAAATCGACACTCAAATCCTGAATTAACAAATTAACAAGATAGTAACCATATTATCCATTCGCACACCCGACAACATTACATTCATGAAAGGATTACCTGATGCGCAAACGTTTGCTATTTCATTTGTCTTACGTTTGAGCTCTTCAGATGTGTACCCTGCCGTACAAAACACACGTAACACGTTGATTTTCATGCGAAAAATAGAATTCCAAGCGCACCAACCGAACGCTACAACGAGCATTCTTACACCCTTCAAATGCATTCCGCAGCAATGTATCAAAACGCGATGTATTGACCATCCTTTAACTTTCAAAACCCTCCATTTATCACTCTTTGTCAATTTAAAAAATCCCGATCCAATAAACTCCGCCCATCAATTTTGAGATTCGCGCGAGCGCACGGAGTAATCCTCTAACGAAAGAGACCGGTGTGTGGCGTGCACATTTGGAGGTAGCAGGACATGAACCGCACATACCGCTCGATCTGGAACGAAGCTCTTGGCGCCTGGGTCGCGGCATCGGAAATCGATTCGGCACGGGGCAAGCCGAACAAGTCGGCTGTTGTGGTCGCCGCAGTCGCGGCGCTGGCGATCAGCCTGCCTGGGCTCGCCGAGGCCAATACAATCAACACACAGCAGACCTGCTTCACGGGGAGCAACAGCGCGGTCGGTCGCGTGAACCCGGGTGGCACGCAAAACCAGGCCGGCGACGGCTCCGGTACGTATTCGGTCGTGGCCGGGTGTAACTCCAACGGCAACGGCTTTACCGGCGTCACCGTCTATGGCTCATTCGCACAGGCGAACGGCAACGGCGCCGTTGCCACCGGCATGCAGTCATCGGCCGGGCTGTGGGGCGTCGCAGCCGGCCTCGAAACCACCGCCAGCGGCGCCGGTGCAACCGCCCTCGGCTTCGGCTCGACGGCGAGCGCACTGAACTCGGTCGCAATCGGCGGCGCGGGCGGAAACGGCACGACGCCGCTGTCGCAGGCAAACTCGACCCTCGCATCGGGCGCGGGCTCGATCGCAATCGGTAGCAACGCCACGAAGGGCGCTCAGTCGGCCGCTTCGGACGGCATCGCGATCGGCGGGCAGTCGTCGGTCGCCTCGACCGCCACATCGGGTATCGCGGTCGGCCGCGGTGCAACCGTCAATGGCGCGTACGGCATCGCACAAGGTGACGGTGTCACCTCCGGCGCGACGGGCCAGAACGTCGCCATCGGCTCGTCGGGCACGACCGCCAACAGCGGTACCGCGAACGGCGGCGCCGTGGCGATCGGTCGCGCGCAGACGGCCAGCGGCGACGGCGCTGTCGCGCTCGGCACCAGCAACTCGGCCAGCGGCACGGGTGCGGTCACGCTCGGCAACGGCAACTCGGCGAACGGCACCGGCGCGGTTGCGTTGGGCAGTGCCAACAGCGTGACGGGTCAGGGTTCGGTCGGTATCGGCAGCAGCGCGACCGCGGCTTCCGCGGGTTCGACCGCGATCGGCGCGTCGTCGTATGCGGGTGGCCCTTCGGCAGCGGCTTCCGCTTACGGCAACGGCAGTTCCGCGACGGCGAACTATGCGACCGCGATCGGTGTCAATGCCAACGCTGCCGGCGGGGGCAGCGTGGCGCTTGGCGTCGCCACAGCAAGTGCGCTCCAGAGCGTTGCGATCGGCCAGACAACCACGGCGTCCCAAGCCGGCAATATTGCGATCGGGTCTTTCGCGACCGCAAGCGGCAACGGTAATGCAGTCGCGATGGGCTACCAGTCGACCGCTTCGGCCGGCAACGCGCTGGCGCTCGGCTACCTGTCGGTGGCCAACGTGGCCAACTCCGTTGCCCTTGGCAACAACTCGGCGACGACGGGTGGTGCAGCGACCCCGGTGACCGGCGGTACGGGTACGGTCAGCTCCGCGACGATCGGTGGCCAGACGTTCAGCAACTTTGCCGGCTCAAACGGCGCCAACGGCGTCGTCAGCGTCGGTACGGCAGGCAACGAGCGCCGCATCCAGAACGTTGCCGCTGGTGTCGTCACCTCGGCCAGCACCGACGCGATCAACGGCAGCCAGCTCTACTCGGTCGCGAGCACGACGACGTCGAGCATCGTGAGCCTGTCGACGTCGGCTTCGACCGGTTTGTCGTCGGCTAACAGCTCGATCGGTTCGCTCTCGACCTCCACGTCGACGGGTCTCTCGTCGGCCAACAGCTCGATCGGTTCGCTGTCCACCGGCATCACGTCGCTGTCGACTTCTGCGTCGACCGGTCTGTCGTCGGCGAATAGCTCGATTGGTTCGTTGTCGACCTCCACGTCGACGGGTCTGTCGTCGGCTAACAGCTCGATTGGCTCGCTGTCCACTGGCGTCACGTCGCTGTCGACTTCCGCATCGACGGGTCTCTCGTCGGCTAACAGCTCGATCGGTTCGCTCTCGACCTCTACGTCGACTGGCCTGTCGTCCGCCAACAGCTCGATCGGTTCGCTGTCCACCGGCGTCACGTCGCTGTCGACCTCCGCGTCGACCGGCCTCTCGTCGGCCAATAGCTCGATCGGTTCGCTGTCGACCTCGACCTCGACGGGCCTCTCGTCGGCCAACAGCTCGATCGGCTCGCTGTCCACCGGCGTCACGTCGCTGTCGACTTCCGCGTCGACTGGTCTCTCGTCGGCGAATAGCTCGATTGGTTCGTTGTCGACCTCCACGTCGACGGGTCTGTCGTCGGCCAACAGCTCGATTGGTTCGCTGTCCACCGGCGTCACGTCGCTGTCGACTTCCGCGTCGACCGGCCTCTCGTCGGCCAATAGCTCGATCGGCTCGCTGTCGACCTCTACGTCAACGGGTCTGTCGTCGGCCAACAGCTCGATCGGTTCGCTGTCCACCGGCGTTACGTCGCTGTCGACTTCCGCGTCGACTGGTCTCTCGTCGGCTAACAGCTCGATCGGTTCGCTCTCGACCTCGACGTCGACGGGTCTGTCGTCGGCCAACAGCTCGATCGGTTCGCTGTCCACCGGCGTCACGTCGCTGTCGACTTCCGCATCGACCGGCCTCTCGTCGGCCAACAGCTCGATTGGTTCGCTGTCCACCGGCGTTACGTCGCTGTCGACTTCCGCGTCGACTGGTCTCTCGTCGGCTAACAGCTCGATCGGCTCGCTGTCGACCTCTACGTCGACTGGCCTGTCGTCCGCCAACAGCTCGATCGGTTCGCTGTCCACCGGCGTTACGTCGCTGTCGACCTCCGCGTCGACCGGCCTCTCGTCGGCTAACAGCTCGATCGGTTCGCTGTCCACTGGCGTCACGTCGCTGTCGACTTCCGCGTCGACCGGTCTCTCGTCGGCCAACAGCTCGATCTCTTCGCTGTCCACCGGCGTCACGTCGCTCTCGACCTCCGCGTCGACCGGCCTGTCGTCGGCTAACAGCTCGATTGGTTCGCTGTCCACCGGCGTCACGTCGCTGTCGACCTCCGCGTCGACCGGCCTCTCGTCGGCCAACAGCTCGATCTCTTCGCTGTCCACCGGCGTCACGTCGCTGTCGACTTCCGCGTCGACCGGTCTCTCGTCGGCCACCAGCTCGATCGGTTCGCTGTCGACCGGCTTGAGCTCGGTCACGGTCAAGACGGACAACCTCGGCAACAGCACGGCATCGGCACTCGGCGGCGGGTCCAAGTACGATCCGACGACCGGAACGGTCTCCGCTCCGGCGTACACGACCTACAACGCGAACGGCACGACGACGACCGCCAACAGCGTCGGCTCGGCGATCAACAACATCAACAGCCAGGGCATCAAGTACTTCCACGCGAATTCGACCGGCGCCGACAGCACCGCGACCGGCACCGACGCCGTCGCCATCGGCACCGGCGCCGTCGCCGGCACCAACAATTCCGTTGCGCTCGGCGCCAACTCGCAGACCAACACGGCGTCTGCCACGAGCAGCGCGACCGTTGGTGGCGTCACGTTCGACGGCTTTGCAGGCACTTCGCCGGTCGGCACAGTCAGCGTCGGCAGCGCCAAAAACGAGCGGCAAATCACCAACGTCGCCGCCGGCCAGGTAACGTCGAGCAGCACCGACGCGGTCAACGGCAGCCAGCTCTATTCGGTCGCCGCACAGGTTGGTAGCGCGACCAGCGCCATTTCGTCGCTGTCCACTTCGACGTCGACGGGTCTGTCGTCGGCCAATAGCTCGATTGGTTCGCTGTCGACTTCGACGTCGACCGGCCTCTCGTCGGCCAACAGCTCGATCGGTTCGCTGTCGACCTCGACCTCCACGGGTCTGTCGTCGGCGAATAGCTCGATCGGTTCGCTGTCGACTTCCACGTCGACCGGCCTCTCGTCGGCGAACAGCTCGATTGGTTCGCTGTCGACTTCCACGTCGACCGGCCTCTCGTCGGCGAACAGCTCGATTGGTTCGCTGTCGACTTCCACCTCGACGGGTCTGTCGTCGGCCAATAGCTCGATTGGTTCGCTGTCGACGTCCACCTCGACCGGTCTGTCGTCGGCGAATAGCTCGATCGGCTCGCTGTCGACCTCCACGTCGACCGGCCTGTCGTCGGCCAACAGCTCGATTGGCTCGCTGTCGACCTCCACCTCGACCGGTCTCTCGTCGGCGAACAGCTCGATTGGTTCGCTGTCGACCTCCACGTCGACGGGCCTCTCGTCGGCCAATAGCTCGATCGGTTCGCTGTCGACTTCCACCTCGACGGGTCTGTCGTCGGCCAACAGCTCGATTGGTTCGTTGTCGACTTCCACGTCGACCGGCCTGTCGTCGGCCAACAGCTCGATTGGCTCGCTGTCGACCTCGACCTCGACGGGCCTCTCGTCGGCTAACAGCTCGATTGGTTCGCTCTCGACGTCCACGTCGACCGGCCTGTCGTCGGCGAATAGCTCGATCGGCTCGCTCTCGACCTCCACGTCGACCGGCCTGTCGTCGGCGAATAGCTCGATTGGTTCGCTGTCGACTTCCACCTCGACGGGTCTGTCGTCGGCCAACAGCTCGATCGGATCGTTGTCCACGTCGACCTCGACCGGCCTGTCGTCGGCCAATAGCTCGATCGATTCGCTGTCGACTTCGACGTCGACCGGTCTCTCGACGGCTAACAGCTCGATCGGTTCGTTGTCGACCTCCACGTCGACCGGTCTCTCCTCGGCCAACAGCTCGATTGGTTCGCTGTCGACCTCCACGTCGACCGGCCTGTCGTCGGCTAACAGCTCGATCGGCTCGCTCTCGACCTCCACGTCGACCGGCCTCTCGTCGGCCAACAGCTCGATTGGTTCGCTGTCGACCTCGACGTCGACGGGTCTGTCGTCGGCGAACAGCTCGATCGGCTCGCTGTCGACTTCCACGTCGACGGGTCTGTCGTCGGCCAACAGCTCGATTGGCTCGCTGTCGACCTCCACGTCGACCGGCCTGTCGTCGGCTAACAGCTCGATTGGCTCGTTGTCCACGTCGACCTCGACCGGTCTGTCGTCGGCCAATAGCTCGATTGGTTCGCTGTCGACCTCCACGTCGACGGGTCTGTCGTCGGCCAACAGCTCGATTGGTTCGCTGTCGACCTCCACGTCGACCGGCCTCTCCTCGGCCAATAGCTCGATCGGTTCGCTGTCGACCTCCACGTCGACGGGTCTGTCGTCGGCTAACAGCTCGATCGGTTCGCTGTCGACCTCCACGTCGACCGGCCTGTCGTCGGCGAATAGCTCGATCGGCTCGCTGTCGACTTCCACCTCGACGGGTCTGTCGTCGGCGAATAGCTCGATCGGATCGTTGTCCACGTCGACCTCGACCGGCCTGTCGTCGGCGAATAGCTCGATCGATTCGCTGTCGACTTCGACGTCGACCGGTCTCTCGACCGCGAACAGCTCGATCGGCTCGCTGTCGACCTCGACGTCGACCGGCCTGTCGTCGGCTAACAGCTCGATTGGCTCGCTGTCGACCTCGACGTCGACCGGCCTCTCCTCGGCCAACAGCTCGATTGGTTCGCTCTCGACCTCGACCTCGACGGGTCTCTCGTCGGCCAATAGCTCGATTGGTTCGCTCTCGACCTCGACGTCGACCGGCCTCTCCTCGGCCAACAGCTCGATTGGTTCGCTGTCGACCTCGACATCGACGGGTCTCTCGTCGGCCAATAGCTCGATTGGTTCGCTGTCGACCTCCACGTCGACCGGCCTGTCGTCGGCTAACAGCTCGATTGGCTCGTTGTCCACGTCGACCTCGACCGGTCTGTCGTCGGCCAATAGCTCGATTGGTTCGCTGTCGACCTCCACGTCGACGGGTCTGTCGTCGGCCAACAGCTCGATTGGTTCGCTGTCGACCTCCACGTCGACGGGTCTGTCGTCGGCTAACAGCTCGATCGGTTCGCTGTCGACCTCCACGTCGACCGGCCTGTCGTCGGCGAATAGCTCGATCGGCTCGCTGTCGACTTCCACCTCGACGGGTCTGTCGTCGGCGAATAGCTCGATCGGATCGTTGTCCACGTCGACCTCGACCGGCCTGTCGTCGGCGAATAGCTCGATCGATTCGCTGTCGACTTCGACGTCGACCGGTCTCTCGACCGCGAACAGCTCGATCGGCTCGCTGTCGACCTCGACGTCGACCGGCCTGTCGTCGGCTAACAGCTCGATTGGCTCGCTGTCGACCTCGACGTCGACCGGCCTCTCCTCGGCCAACAGCTCGATTGGTTCGCTCTCGACCTCGACCTCGACGGGTCTCTCGTCGGCCAATAGCTCGATTGGTTCGCTCTCGACCTCGACGTCGACCGGCCTCTCCTCGGCCAACAGCTCGATTGGTTCGCTGTCGACCTCGACATCGACGGGTCTCTCGTCGGCCAATAGCTCGATTGGTTCGCTGTCGACCTCGACCTCGACGGGTCTCTCGTCAGCGAATAGCTCGATTGGTTCGCTGTCGACGTCCACGTCGACCGGCCTCTCCTCGGCTAACAGCTCGATCGGCTCGCTCTCGACGTCCACGTCGACCGGCCTGTCGTCGGCCAACAGCTCGATTGGTTCGCTCTCGACCTCGACGTCGACCGGCCTGTCGTCGGCTAACAGCTCGATTGGCTCGCTGTCGACGTCCACCTCGACGGGTCTGTCGTCGGCCAATAGCTCGATCGGTTCGCTCTCGACCTCGACGTCGACCGGCCTGTCGTCGGCCAATAGCTCGATCGGTTCGCTGTCGACTTCGACGTCGACCGGCCTGTCGTCGGCCAATAGCTCGATCGGCTCGTTGTCGACCTCGACCTCGACCGGTCTCTCGACGGCTAACAGCTCGATTGGTTCGCTGTCGACGTCCACGTCGACGGGCCTGTCGTCGGCCAACAGCTCGATCGGCTCGTTGTCGACCTCGACCTCGACGGGTCTCTCGTCGGCTAACAGCTCGATCGGCTCGCTCTCGACCTCCACGTCGACCGGCCTGTCGTCGGCTAACAGCTCGATCGGCTCGCTGTCGACTTCCACGTCGACCGGTCTGTCGTCGGCCAATAGCTCGATCGGCTCGCTGTCGACCTCGACCTCGACCGGCCTCTCGTCGGCCAACAGCTCGATTGGTTCGCTGTCGACTTCCACGTCGACGGGTCTGTCGTCGGCCAATAGCTCGATCGGCTCGCTGTCGACTTCGACCTCGACGGGTCTGTCGTCGGCCAATAGCTCGATTGGTTCGCTGTCGACTTCCACGTCGACGGGTCTGTCGTCGGCCAACAGCTCGATCGGTTCGCTGTCGACCTCGACGTCGACGGGTCTGTCCTCGGCCAACAGCTCGATCGGTTCGCTGTCGACGTCCACGTCGACGGGTCTCTCGTCGGCCAACAGCTCGATCGGCTCGCTCTCGACCTCGACCTCGACGGGTCTGTCGTCGGCCAATAGCTCGATCGGCTCGCTGTCGACCTCGACCTCGACGGGTCTGTCGTCGGCCAACAGCTCGATTGGTTCGCTGTCGACCTCGACCTCGACGGGCCTGTCGTCGGCCAACAGCTCGATTGGTTCGCTGTCGACGTCGACCTCCACGGGTCTCTCGTCGGCGAATAGCTCGATTGGCTCGCTGTCGACCTCGACCTCGACCGGTCTGTCGTCGGCCAATAGCTCGATCGGCTCGCTGTCGACCTCGACCTCGACCGGCCTCTCGTCGGCCAACAGCTCGATCGGCTCGCTGTCGACCTCGACCTCGACCGGCCTCTCGTCGGCCAACAGCTCGATTGGTTCGCTGTCGACTTCCACGTCGACGGGTCTGTCGTCGGCCAATAGCTCGATCGGCTCGCTGTCGACTTCGACCTCGACGGGTCTGTCGTCGGCCAATAGCTCGATTGGTTCGCTGTCGACTTCCACGTCGACGGGTCTGTCGTCGGCCAACAGCTCGATCGGTTCGCTGTCGACCTCGACGTCGACGGGTCTGTCCTCGGCCAACAGCTCGATCGGTTCGCTGTCGACGTCGACCTCGACCGGCATCAACTCGCTGTCCACCGGCCTGAGCAGCACGAACAGCTCGGTGTCGTCGCTGTCGACTTCGACGTCGACGGGCCTGTCCTCGGCCAACAGCTCGATCGGTTCGCTGTCGACTTCGACCTCGACGGGCCTGTCATCGGCCAACAGCTCGATCGGCTCGCTGTCGACCTCGACCTCGACCGGCATCAACTCGTTGTCCACCGGCCTGAGCAGCACGAACAGCACGATCCTGTCGCTGTCCACGTCGACGTCGACCGGCATCGGCTCGCTGTCCACCGGCCTGAGCAGCACCAACAGCTCGGTGTCGTCGCTGTCGACCTCGACCTCGACCGCGATCAATGACGCGAAGACGCACTACTACAGCGTCAACGACAACGGCGTGCAGCAAGGCAACTACGACAACAAGGGCGCGACGGGCATCAACGCCATCGCAGCCGGCGTGAACGCCAGCGCAGCAGGCAACAGCAGCGTCGCGGTCGGCGACGGCTCGAACGCGCAGTCGGCAGGCGCGGTCGCGATCGGCCAGAACGCATCGGCAACGGGCGGCAAGGCCGTGTCGATCGGCTCCGGCAACACGGCAAGCGGCGACGGCGCGGTGGCAATCGGCGACCCGAGCATCGCAACGGGTACCGGCGCGGTGGCGATGGGCGCGAACGACACGGCGACCGGCGACGGCGCAGTGGCGCTCGGCAACGCGAACACGGCCAACGGCGCCAGCGCGCTCGCACTCGGCAGCTCGAACCAGGCCACCGCGGACAACACGATCGCGCTGGGCAACAATGCCACGGCAAGCGCCGCCGGCGCACAAGCCTACGGCTCGGCGGCCAAGGCCACGGCCGCTGATGCGCTCGCCTTCGGCACGAACGCACAGGCCAACGTCGCCAACTCGATCGCACTCGGCGCGAACTCGGTCACGAGTGCCCCGAACCCGACGTCGAGCGCCACGATCGGCGGTGTCACGTACTTCTTCGCGGGCACCTCGCCGGTTGGCGTGTTGAACATCGGTGGACAGGACCAGGAACGCCAGATCACCGGCGTCGCCGCCGGCCGGATCTCGGCCAGCAGCACGGACGCGATCAACGGCAGCCAGCTCAACGCGACGAACAACGCGGTGAATGCACTGTCGACCTCGACCGCGTCGAACGTCGCGTCGCTGTCGACCGGCATCAACTCGCTGTCCACCGGTCTGAGCGCGACGAACAGCAACGTGGCGTCGCTGTCCACGTCGACCTCGACCGCGATCAACTCGCTGTCGACGGGCCTGAGCGCGACGAACAGCAACGTCAACTCGCTGTCGACGTCGACTTCGACCGGCATCGGCTCGCTGTCCACCGGCCTGAGCACGACGAACAGCAACGTGGCGTCGCTGTCGACCGGCGTGAGTGACATCAACAACACGCTGAACCAGCTGTCGACGACAGTCAACAACAACACGATCCGTTCCAACAACAACAACGGTGTCGCCGCCGACATGAACGGCAAGGGCAACGACCTTCCGGTCGTCACCGCAGGTTCGAACTCGGTGGCGATCGGCGCCGGCTCCAACGACGGCGGCCGCTCGAACGTGGTGTCGGTCGGCAGCGACCAGCAGCAGCGCCAGATCACGAACGTCGCGCCGGGTACGCAAGGCACCGACGCTGTGAACGTGAACCAGCTGACGCAGGTGCAGACGACGCTGTCGACGGCACTGTCGGGCCAGCAGGCGCAGATCAACTCGCTGGGTTCGCAACTGCAGCAGACCGACCAGATGGCGAAGCAGGGTATCGCGGCCGTCGGCGCGATGGCGTCGATCCCGCAGCTCGATCGCGACGCCAACTTCGGGATGGGCGTGGGTACGTCGACCTTCCTCGGCCAGAAGGCGATGGCGGTCAACATGCAGGCCCGTATCACGGAGAACCTGAAGGCGTCGATCAACGGCGGCTTCAGCGGCGGTCAGAAGGTGATCGGCGCCGGCATGCTGTACCAGTGGAAGTAACGCGTCGCGCCGCCAGGCCGCCCGGCTCGCCAGCCGGACGGCCCGCGGCGGCCCCGACGGCCAGACGAGCCCGCCGCGCAAGCCGTGGCGGGCTTCAGTCAACCCAAGCATTGAGGATGTAACCGTGAACAAACTCGCTCTTGCGCTCGCGCTTTCCGCAACGGCCCTCGCCGCGTGCTCGACCGCATCCGGCCCGACCTTCAGCGCCTCCGAACTGCAGCCGCGCGACGGCATGCGCACCTTCCAGGTGGACTGCCACGGCCTGCTGTCGGGCCCGCAGACCTGCATGAAGGCCGCCCGCAAGATTTGCGGCGAAGAACCCGTGCGCGCCCTCGACTCGGCCCGCGCGCTGCGCGACAAATCCGATCCCGCGACGCTCGTGTTCCAGTGCGGCGCCGCGCCGGCCGAAGCGGCGTCGGCCGCCACGCCGGCGGCTGCCGTCGTCGAACAGGTGAACCTGTCGGGCGACGCGCTGTTCGCGACCGACCACGCGACGCTCGCCCCGACCGCGCGCGAATCGCTCGACCGTTTGCTGAGCGAGCGCGCAGACCACACGTACTCGCAGGTGAACGTCACCGGCTTTACGGATTCGGTAGGCAGCGACGACTACAACCTCGCGCTGTCGAAGCGCCGCGCCGAATCCGTCGCGGCCTACCTGAAGGCGCACGGCCTGAAGACCGACTCGCTGACGGTCTCGGGCCGCGGCAAGGCCGATCCGGTGGCGTCCAACGCGACGCCGGAAGGCCGCGCCAGCAACCGCCGCGTCGAAATCCGCCTGCAGCACTGAGCGTAGCGCCGCCGCGCGCGGCGCCCCGCTCCGGCAAGCCGCCAGCGCCGCGCCGGACCGGCACCCGACCGCCGCCGGACCACCCGGGCGCCGCTTCGCCGGCGCCCCGCTCCCGTGGGCCGGCGGCTATGTCAAAGTTCGTCATGTCCCTCCACAAACCGGCGGTTTCCATGCCACAATCGCCGCAGACAGTCGCCGGGGCAGCCTGCCCGAATCGCGCGCCGTGCCAGGCGTGCCCGACGACACGCCGGAATCCGGCTGCCGCCCCCGCGATCCACGTCACACGATTCGCCTGCTGCGGCGCACCGGCGCGAATCCAATCATGACAATCCACGGCGCGCCGCTTCCCGGCCCGGCGCTCGACGCCACGCCCGGACGCACGACGCCGCAGAGGAAACCAACCGGTGACGGACATCAATGAAGCCGCCTCGGGCGGCACTCGCAAGCAACGGCCGGCCGTCGGCATCTCGCTGTTTGCGCGCGACGGCCAGGCGATCTGGGAAAACGGCATACACCAGAACATCGCGTTCCTCGCGATGATGCTCAAGCGCTCGGATCGCGTCGGCCCCGTCTACTTCCTGAACGGCGGCGACGCCAACGCACTGCCCGCCGGCCTCGAACTCGACGGCCTCGACATCCCGCTCGTCAAGCCCACCGACGTCACGCACGAACTCGACGTCGTGATCGAAATGGGCGCGCAGCTGCCGGTCGAATGGCTCAGGCACATGAAGGCGCTCGGCAAGAAAATCGCCGCGTTCTTCTGCGGGCACGTGTACGCCGGCCTGTGCGAAACCCCGATCTTCGGCAAACCGTCGGGACACGTCTTCAACGGCGCGCCGTTCGACGAAGTGTGGCTGCTGCCGCAATACGACAAGACCGCCGCGCCAATGCTGCAGACCATCCTGCGTGCGCCGGTCCACCTGATGCCGCACATCTGGTCGCCGTACTTCCTCGAGCGCCGCGTCGCCGCGCTCGCCGCGGAAGGCGCGACGTTCGGCTATCGGCCGGGCCGCCGCCCGTGGCAACTGGCCATGCTCGAACCGAACATCTCGGTCGCGAAGTCCTGTCACTACCCGATGCTTGCGTGCGATGAGTTCTACCGCGCGCGTCCGGACGCGGTTCAACACATGTTCGTCGTGAACGCGTTGCACATGAAGGAGCATCCGACCTTCGTGCACTTCGCGAACAGCCTCGATCTCGTGCGCCAGCACAAGGCCACCTTCGAGCCGCGCCTCGACCTGCCGGGCTTCATGGCGCGCCATGCGGATGCGGTCGTGTCGCACCACTGGGAAAACGGGCAGAACTATCTGTATTACGACGTGCTGTACGGCGGCTATCCGCTGATCCACAACTCGACGCTGATCGGCGACGCCGGCTATTACTACCCGGACTTCGATGCCGCCGCAGGCGGCCGTGCGCTGCTCGATGCGTGGCTGCATCACGACGAACGCCTCGACGACTACCGTGCGAAGGCCGGCCGGCTGCTGCAGTCGGTCTCGATCGACAACCCCGCGAACCTCGACGCGTTCGTCTCGCGTCTGGTCGCCTGAACCGGAGAATACGCATGTCGGACTCCAATGCCCGTCAAGCGCCCGGCGAGGGCAAGCGTCTCGTCGTCGGCGTGTCGCTGTTCGTGCGCGGCGCCGGCCAGTCGCTGTGGGAAAACGGCATCTTCCAGAACTGCCTGCTGCTGATCCTGCTGCTGCGCCAGTCGCCGCTCGTCGCGGAAGCGGTGATGGTGAACGGCGGCGAACAGATCGCCGATCCGCAGATGATGCTCGGCGAATGGGACGTGCCGCTGCTGTCGATGGACGAAGCGCTGCAGCGCTGCGACGTGCTGATCGAAATGAGCGCGCAGTTCGGCGCGGACTACCTGCGCGCGTTCCGCGAGCGCGGCGGCAAGGTCGTCACGATGCGGGTCGGCAACGACTACGTGATCGACATCGAACGCGCGATGTTCGACAAGCCGTCGGGCTTCCTGTTCTCGGGCGCGCCATACGATGCGGTGTGGACGATTCCCGAGTTCGAGCGCTCGTGCCTGCACTATTACCAGACGGGCCTGCGCGCGCCCGTCACGATCGTCCCGCACATCTGGCACCCGATGCTGTTCGACAAGGCGCGCGCGACACTCGGCGCCGGGCTGTCGTTCGGCTATGAGCCCGGCAAGCCGCGCTGGCGCGTGACGATGTTCGAGCCGAACATCTGCATGGTGAAGACCAGCATCATCCCGATGCTCGTGACCGAGGAAGCGTATCGCGCCAAGCCTGATTTCCTCGAGTTCGTGCGCGTGTGCAACACGCTGCACCTGAAGGAACATGCGACGTTCGTTCACTTCGCGAAGAGCCTCGACATCGTGAACCACGGGATCACGACGTTCGAGAGCCGCTACGCGGTGTACGAATTCATGGCCGCGTACGGCGATGCGGTGGTGTCGCACACGTGGGAAAACGCGCAGAACTACCTGTACTACGAGCTGCTGTACGGCGACTACCCGCTGATCCACAACTCGCCGTTCCTCGGCAAGGCCGGGTATTTCTATCCGGACTTCGACTGCCAGGCCGGCGGCCGCGCGCTGCTGCAGGCGTTCGCCGAACACGACGCGAACCTCGAAGCGTACCGCGAGCAATCGAAGCACGTGCTCAGCTCGGTCAGTATCTACAACCCCGAGAACGTCGCCGCTTATACGGATGCGATCGCCACCCTCTATCGCGACGCCTGACGCGGCCGCCCTTGGCGGACGCCGACACAACCGCACGCCTGCCCCTCGCTCGCGCGACATGGCTGATCGGCTGCGCCGTCGCGCCGATCTCGATCGGCGCGCATGCGCAATCCATCGGCACGCCGTCATCCGCGCATCGTCCGCACCACGGAGCAACTGATGAAACTCAATGTCGCGATTACGATGAACGTGCAGCGCGATGCGACGCAGTCGATCTGGTACAACGGCGCGAACCAGCATTGCGTGTACCTGTACATGCTGCTGAAGCAGTCGCCGCTGATCGGCGAGGTCTGGCTCACGCACGACAACGGCATCACCGAGTATCCGCAAGCGCTGATGATGGACGCGTTCGGCGACGCGCTGCGGCCGCTGTCGGCCGTCGTCCACCAGACCGACCTGCTGATCGAGATGAATGCGTTCATCGATCCGACCCACACGGACGTCGTGCGCCAGCGCGGCGGCAAGTGCGTGTCGTACCGCTTCGGCAACGACTACGTGATCGCCGTCGAGACGATCAACTTCGAGAAGAACGACTGGCGGCCGAACCCGCACCGCGTGCAGTTCGACGAGATCTGGACCAACCCGCAGCACATGCATACGTGCGCGGCCTACTTCCAGGCCGTCTATCGCGCGCCGGTGATCGAGCTGCCGCATATCTGGTCGCCGTATTTCATCGAGCGCAGCCTCGACGCCGATCCTGAACTGAAAGCGCGCTTCGGCTATCGCAACCACGGCACCGCGAAACGCATCGCGTTCTTCGAGCCGAACCTGAACGTCGTGAAGAGTTCGATCGTGCCGATGCTCGCCGCGAACGCGTGCTACGTCGAGCACCCGGAGCTCGTCGAACACGTGTACATGACCAACACGTTCGACAAGAAGGAAAACGTCGCCTTCAAGCATCTCGCGCTCGGGCTCGAAATGGTGCGCGACGGCAAGGCGACCGCCGACGTGCGTGCGCCGTTCGTCGCGTGGGCCGCGCATCACACCGACATCGTCGTGTCCCACCACTGGGAAAACGGCCTCAACTACCTGCTGTACGACGCGCTGTACGGCAACTACCCGCTCGTGCACAACTCGCCGTTCCTGCGCGACGTCGGCTACTACTATCCGGATTTCGAGATCTTCGATGCGGCGCGTGCGATCGCGACCGCCGCGCAGACCCACGACGCGCGGCTCGACGACTACGCGGCGGCGGCCCGCCGCTGCCTGCACCAGGTCGACACGCTCGCCGAGCACAACGTCCGCGCGTATTCCGAGCAGATCCAGCGGCTGTTCGCCGGCCGCGCGCTCGGCTGACCGCTGTTGTCCGCGCAGCCGACCACGAATCAGGCCGTCCGCGATTTCGTCGCGATCGAGTCGATCCACAGTCGTTCGTCATCAACCGGCACCGTGGATGTCCGGCCGAGGCGCTGATCACGACCGGCCGCCGCCTCATCCAGCGCGAACTCGACGCGAGCCCGCGGGTGATCGACCGCGCGACGACGCAGCCGACCACGCAACGGCGTGCGTGCTCGGCAGATTCAGGAAGGATCCGATCGATTGGCCGGAAGTCCGGGCCGCCATGCGAGGAAGATGCCGATGCGGGCCGCGCCCATCGCGCCGTGCCAGCGCCCGTGACCGGCGTGAACAGGCGCTAGACCAGCACCCGATCGCCGCTCTGCGCGGCGAACACACGGCCGTGCCGCCGCCCCGTCCGCGCGAGCACGGCGAAGCAATGTGCCGCCGGCCGGCTGGCGCCGCCGGATTGCTTGACGAGGCTGTCGGCTACGCCACGCGCGATCGCCGACTCTTCACCGCACGCGCCTGCGATGACGCCCGCGTAATAGTGCCGCGCCGCCAGTTCGCGGCCACCGGCGTCGAGCGGCTTCATGCGCTGAATGCGACGCGCAATGGCCTTCAGGCCGTCGAGATACGGCGCGACGTCGATCGGCACATCGGTCGCTTCGGCGCCCAGTTGCCACAGCATGTCGGCCAGCTCGGCGATCGCGACGAGGTCGCGCGCACCGGCAGCCTGCGTGCCCGTTCCGCCTCCGGCCTTCGTCCCCGCCATGCCCACGCCCCTTTGCGATTCGTCCCGGCGACACGCCGGCCATCTCGACACCGGCATGCATCATGCACGCCACCCCGCCCGTTCCCGCGCCGTCACGCCGCGGCAGGCGACCGCCATGAAAACCGGATGCCCTGCGCCCAGGCGACGCCGGCATCCACGATGATCTGCCGGTCGATCTCGCTCTCCACGCCTTCGACGACGACGTGCCGCGCGCCTTCATGCGCGAACGCGATCAGCCTGCGGAACTGGTAACGCCCGATCGCGTTGCGCTTGATCATCGACAGGATCGACCGGTCGAGCTTCACGATGTCGGGATTGCCGACCACCAGGTTGTTCAATGCACTGAAACCGACGCCGAAATCGTCGATCGCGATACGGCACCCGGCCTGCCGGAAGCGGTTCACGAACGAACGACCCGCGACGGGATTCAGCGGCCCCGTCTCGGTGATCTCGACCACCAGCCGCGCCGCGACCGACGGCTCGCGCTCGAGCCGCCTGAAGATGGCCAGCCACGCGTCATCGACGACCGCGCTCGCCGCCGCCACATTGCAACCGTAGACGGCAGCCGGATCGGCGCGCAGCGCGTCGATCGTCCGGCCGACCACCAGCCGGTCGAACCACCGCATCAGCCCGAGCGCCTCGAGGCGCGGCAGGAACGCGATCGGCGGCAGCGCCTCGCGCTCGCCCCACCGCAATCGCGCCAGGCATTCCTGATACAGCACACCACCCGACAGGTCGGCCCGGCACACGGGCTCTCGCGCGAACCCGAGCCGGCTTTCCACAAAACTGCGTACCGACGCGAGGTCGGGATGATCGTCGGGAGCGCCGAAGACGAGATCGATTTCGTCACGATTCGCTTCCCGATTCGCCACCAGGCGAGCTTCGACCGCATTCATCCGGCGCTCCGGCAAATGGCGAGCCGCCGCGAGCGGCTCGACCTCAAGAAACATGCGAAGCAAGCCGATCATGACGCGCTCCGCCGCCTACCCGGCCCATCCTGTTATGTCGATCTTTTCCGGGAGCGTACTTTTCGCTTCGGCGCGCCGTCAAATTCGATATTTTCAACGATATTCAGTTACTGGAAATACACCATGCCCGCGGGATCCCGACTGTGCGACAGATCACACTAACGCGAATTACCGAACCCCGATCCCGATGTCGTTTATTTGCCCGATCCAAACAACCTTGCCCGAATCGATTCTCCCGCGATTTGCATGCCTTGCAAATCAGGAAATTTCCAATTAATCCGATAAATACCGACCCGGGATGCACCGCTCTCGCGCGCTGCCAAGCCCAACGTGACGGCCAGCCGCACGGCCTGCCCAGCGCCAAAAATCGGCCGCCGCACGTCATTCGATCATCGCAGCATTCAATTTTCTCGTTTCAAACGGATTATTAAATTTCTAAACTGAATCGATCCGCCATGAATCAATAATATCAATTTAAATCATATGATGATTATCGATCGAAACATTTTTAACAATCTTAAAGACTTGTTAACCTCTAAAATGATTTCTGACGGACTTCCCTCGGAGCCGTCAAATTCGTGCCTTCAAAAACCGTCGAACCGATCGGGTTCGGCGGTTTCTTTTTTAACGGCATTATTTCGTCAGACATTAGGGCGGGACAATCCCGATAGCGGGCCGCGGCGCAACAGTGTGCGCCGCGCGAAAAATCGGGCCTTATGCGGCCGATGCGCCGATCAGGTTCGCGAGCAGCGCGTCGTATTCGGCGACGAGTGCCGGATTCGCCGACGTATAGCGGCCGAGGATCTCGCGTTGGCGCCGCGTGTACGCTTCCCAGTCGTCATCGTGCGTATGCAGCGCGCGCAGCAGCGCATCGGCGCCCTGCTGCACGTCGTTGTCCGGATAGTAGTAGCCGAGATCGGGCGCGAGGCTCGCGTTGTGCACGAGCGGATAACCCTGCCAGCACACGTCGAAATAGAAATAGTTGAGCGGGTTCGACCACTGATGCGACACGACGATATCGGTCAGGTCGGCCAGGAACAGCGGCGTATCGAAGCGCCCGACGAAGCTCGCCTTGCCCGCGCGCACGATGTCCAGGTAGTTCATCAGCATCACGAACTCGGGGCTGTCGTGCGCGAGGCGGTCGGCGTTCGTGACGTGCGTGAAGCAGATCGCGTCGGGATCGCGGCGATACGCTTCGTCGATGATCAGCATCGGATACACGCAGAACTTCACGACGTTGTGGTTCGGCTCCATCACCGTCAGCCGCTTGCCCGGCTCGCTGCGCCGCGGCCGGTATTCGCCGCGCTCGGGCAGCGACTGCGCGCGCGCGCTCAGGAACATCGGATCCCACACGAACGGCACGACGCGCCCCGGGCAGCGGCGCAGCGACTGCAGGAACGGCAGCGACGACGGTGCGATCTGCGGAATCGCCCACACCTCGTCATAACCGCGGTTGATGAACAGCGAATCCCACAGCCGGCGGCCGAACAGCATCGATTCCATCGCGTTGATGTACTCGACGCCGCAGCAGTAGCTGACGAGCTTCGCACCGCGCGACTTCAGGTAGGCCGTCTGCTCGCCGTCGATCTGCCCGCCGAGCTCGATCACCACGTCGAGCGCATCCTTCATGTCGGCGAACGCGCGCGTGTCGTACACGCTGCGATCCCATGGCAGCGCATCGGTGAGCGGCACGTCGGTGGTGTTGACCAACGTCACGCGGTAACCGTGCGGCGATGCCATCAGCAGCTTCGCGAGAAACAGCGCGTTCTGCTTGATGCCGTTGATCCACAGGCTTTCGTCAGGGGCACGCAGTCCGATCGTGATACCGATGCGCAGGCCGTTCAGGACAGGGGACGTCATCGTCGGCGGGATGGAAAGGTTGGATGGGGATGGAATGGACGCAGTGTAGCGCGCGAAACGCCGCCCGCGTCAAGCGGTGCACGCCGGCGGCAACCCGGCATTCTAGCGGAGCGCCGGCCGCATACTGTCAGGGATGGTCAGCGCGCGGCCGGCGCACGCAAATCCGCGAGACGGTTGTGCGATACTCCGGCGACCGGCCGCGCTACCGGGTTGCCGGGCGGTATCGGCATCCCGGGCGGGCAGAAAACGACCTTGCAGCAACGCTGCTGAAACAATGGCTGACAGAATGGAACGCGACGCCGCGCAAGTCTTCCGGGCAATCCATCATGAACAGGGGCGGCACGCGCAGGCATGCGTGCCGGGCCGCGATGCCGCGCGGAACCTCACCGCGCCCGGCGCCTGCCGTCATCCGCTGCGCGGCCTTCGGAGCGCGCGATGATCGTCCTCAGCCATTTGAGTCACGACGCACCCGCCAGCCTCGAGAATCACCGGCAGTACGCGCACGCGCACGGCTATCGCCACGCGTTCGTCGATGCGTCCGCGATGCCGCAGGCGCTGCCGTTGCGCCCGCTCTATCGTTACGAATCGCTGCTCCATGTGCTGCGCGGCGCGCAGCCCGACGAACTCGTGCTGCTGCTCAGCGAAGACGCGGCCATCATCGAGCCCGTCGCGCTCGATCGCCTGATGAGCGGCCGCGACATGCTGTTCGTCGACGCGTTCGCGTCCCCGCTGCCGCAGGTCGACGTGCAGATCTGGCGCAATACGGCGGCCGTTCGGGCGATCGTGATGCGGCTCGTACAGCGCTGCAGGCTCGGCGGCGAACCGCGGCTGACCTCGGAAGCGGCATTGTTCGCGGAGCTCGACACGCATCGCTACATGACGCCGATCGACGGGCTGTATCCGGTCATGCCGACCAACCCCGACCTCGATCCGATGTGGAGCCGCGAACCGACGTTCGCGATCAGCATCGACGACACGCCGCACGATCCCGAACGGAAAGGCACGACGGCCCGGTTCCGCGACACGCTCGTGGCGTACGTCAATCGATGCCGCGCCGCCGGCCGGCCGCTGTTCTCGTTCGATCACGACGCCGCCGACACGCCCGACGAAGCCGCCGAGCGCAGCACCTTCAATCCGGGCCGCCCGATCGCGTTGATGATGCTCTACACGCCGAACATCGGCAGCTATGCACGCATCGCCGAACGGAATGTCCGGCGCTACTGCGACGCACACGGCTACACGCTCTACGTGCATCGCGACATTCCCGCCGAGATCGGCCTGAACGCGACCGGCAACTGGTTCAAGCCGTGGCTGCTCCATGCGTACCTGCAGCACCACGAATGGGTCGTGTGGCTCGACGCCGACGTGCTGATCGCGGACCAGCAGCAAGCGCTGGAGCCGCTGCTCGAAGGACGCGACTGGCTGCTCGCGCACGACATCGGCCAGTGGGCGTTCAACTCGGGGGTGATGGCGTTCCGGCGCACCGCGCGCAACGATGCGATGCTGCGCGACATGATGACGACGATCGCCGCGCTGCACGACCGGTCGAGCGTCTATGCGAGCGACGGCGACCAGGTGCAATTCATTCGCGCGATGGAGCGCGACGGGCAATTGGAAGGCGAAGGCGTGGCCGATCTCGTCCGCGTCAACACGCCCTGGCTGTTTCGCCGCCCGGACAGCTATATCGTGCATTACTACGGGATGTGGTCCGCGATGCGGGCGCTGATGATGGCGCATGACGACGGGCTGCTGCGCTAGCGCCCTCGACCGGCGCGGCGAACGCCGACTGGACGTGGGTTCCGTCCGGCTGTGCGATCCGTTACACGACTGCGATTCATTTCTCAAACCAGCCTCAACGGGAGATCAGCTTGGAACAGATCGGATATTCATGGCCGACCTTCGATCAGCTCACTCAGCATCTGGTCAAGTCAATCAACCCGAACAAGATTCTGGACATCGGGGCTGGTGGCGGGAAATACGGGCGCTTGCTCAAAAAGGTCGTGCCGGATTGTCACTTCACAGCGCTGGAATGCGATGAGGAGACCCATCCGTTCCTGATCGAGAACGGCTACGACGACATCATCTCCGGCGTCAGCGACACGCTTTATGAACGATCCGGCGACTCGTACGATACGGTCATCCTGGGCGATGTCATCGAACACATGCGTCACTCGCACGGTCGCGATTTACTGGAGTTTCTGAACTATCGATCGCGATACATCCTCATCTCGACCCCCGAGTGCATGCCGATGAGCGGGGCCTCGTATTTCGAGAGCCACAACTCCGTGTGGCGGCCCGATTCGTTCATGTGGCACGATTTCTGGGCGCATCAGCAATGCGGGATCATGCACTTCTACTTGCTCAGAGGGCACCTCGACTGGAACGCGAAGGGTCTCGATTCCCTGGTGAACGCCGCAAACGCGTCGAACCTGTTCAATACGCGCGCCAACAACGAACAGGAGGCCGCCAATGAAAAATTCCTCCAGCCAGTCAACCTGACGCTCCATGACTACCGGTACATGGAAAAACTCGATGGCGACCAATATGCAATATTTCGCCCGATTTGATTGCGCGACGGTGATTCAGTCCGGGATCACTGCGTCTTGCTTGCCCGATGAATGAAAAAGGCGCCTCACGGCGCCTTTTTCACGATTGACGAAACGCTCGCGGCGTCGGAAGCCGGGCGCCTTCATGCCCGCCTCGCGTGCCGGCAAGCGGCCGGCCCGCGCGAAGGGGCGGTCAGATCGCCGCGATCGTCGGCGCGACCGCGGCCGGGTCGGTAACGCTGGCCTTGCCGGTTTCGACGTGCCCCGCGATACGACGCGTCCAGCCCGCGTTCCCCGCCACCACGAACTGCAGGTCGTACCAGTGGCTGCTGCACGACAGGTCCCAGTGCGCTTCGACGCGCTGCCCGGCCGGCACCGTCAGCGTGCGCGCTGCCCCGCCGTACGCGACATCGGTCGCCGTGACCGTGAGCGTGCCGGTGCCCGCGTTGGCGATCGTCACGTACACGTCGCCGTTGGCGGTGTCGTAGCACGGCGTGATTTCAGGCTTCGCGCCGGCATCCGCGGCGGCCGATCCCGCGAAGCGCCGGAAATAGCCGTTCGGCCCCCACACGCTCACCAGGTAGTTGCCGTTCGCGTCGAGCGCCCACGTATCGGTCAGCTGCTTGCCCGCTTCGACCGTATAGCGGCGCGGCATCGCGGTCGGGTCGCCCGTGTAGACCCAGAAGTGCGCGCCCTGCGTGCCGGTGTTCGCGAACGTCAGCGCGTAGCCCTGCGACTGGAGCTGGCCCGTCACATGCAGTTCGTACGGCAGCGCGCGCGCCGGCCGCGTACCGGGCTCCTGCGCCGTCACGACCTGCTGCGCGGTGCTGGCCGGCGCGGTCTGCGACGACGCGCGCGAGCACTGCAGGTCCGCCTGCGCGACATACGCCTGCGTGTTCGGCAGGGTCGGCAGCGTGGCATCCGATTTCGAGAAGTCGAGCGCCGACGTCAGGTCGCCGCAGATCGCGCGACGCCACGGCGAGATGTTCGTTTCCATCACGCCGAAACGCTTCTCGATGAATTGCAGCACCGACGTGTGATCGAAAACCTGCGAGCAGACGAAGCCGCCCTTCGACCACGGCGACACCACGAACATCGGCACGCGCGGGCCGAGGCCGTACGGCAGGTTGTCGGCCGTGTACGTGCCCGTCTGCGTCGAGGTCACGACGTTGTGCCGCTCGAGCGACACATCCACGGTGCTCATGCCGGAGCCCGGCAGCGTCGGTGCCGACGGCGGCACGACGTGATCGAAGAAGCCGTCGTTCTCGTCGTACATGACGAGCAGGACGGTCTTGCTCCATACGTCCGGATTCGACGTCAGCGCATCGAGAATCGTCGACAGGTAGTACGCGCCGTAGAGCGGCGTGAACTTCGGATGCTCCGAATACGCGGCGGGCGGCAGCAGCCACGATACCTGCGGCAGCGCGTTCGCCTGCACGTCGGCCTTCAACTGCGTGATCGGGCGCGTGCTCATCCCGCGCGTCTGCAGCGACGAGCCGGCCGGCGCATTCACGAAATTGTTGAAGCACGCGAGCATGTTCGTGCCGTAGTTGCCGGTGAAGTTGTCGAACCCGGTGCCCTGCTGGTAGATCTGCCACGAGATGCCCGCTTTCTCGAGGCGCTCCGGATACGTCGTCCAGCTGAAGGGTGGCAACTGGATCTTGTCGAACTGGTTGTCGATGTAGTCGGTGTTGTCGAGCAGCGGGCCGCCGCCCGTGCCGAGCGGGTCGACCATGCCCGTCATCAGGTACATGCGGTTCGGGTGCGTGTTGCCCGGGATCGAGCAGAAGTAGTTGTCGCACACCGTGAACGCATCCGCGAGCGCGTAGTGGAACGGGATGTCGTCGCGGACGTGGTAGCCCATCGTCATGTTCGACTTCTGCACCGCCCATTGATCCGCGCGGCCGTTGTCGATCGCACCGTGCGTCGTCGCCCACGTATGCGGCAGGCCGCCGATGCACTGCGCGTTGACGCCCGGGTTGGTCGTGTCGTAGCGGAACGGCGCGATCACGCTCGTCTTGTCTTCCTGACGCGGCTGGAACCACACCGGCTTGCCGTTCGGCAGCGTGACCGGGAAGCGGTCGTTGTAGCCGCGCACGCCGCTCAGGTGACCGAGGTAGTGGTCGAACGAGCGGTTTTCCTGCATGAACACGACGATGTGCTGGACATCCTGGATCGTGCCCGTCACCGTGTTCGGCTCGATCGCCAGCGCCTTGCGGATCGATTCGGGCAGCAGTGCGGTGGCGGCGGTCGCACCGGCGAGGCCGGCGGAGAACTTCAGAAAATCGCGTCGCGAATGGGTGGCCATGCTGGTTGCTCTTGATTGGATTTCTGGTGGAAACGGCCGGGATCAGGAAGCGGGCGAGGAAGCAGGTGTGGTGAATCCGGGCGGGCAGTGCATCTGCGCGGTGGCGACCACGCCGCCGCCGCAGGCGGCCTTCTGCTGCGCGACGGGGGCGGCGGGTGCCGTCACGTCGTCGTTGCAGGCACCGAGGAGTGCTGTCAGCGCGATCAGACCAACGACCGCGAAAGGCCGCAGGGCCGAGTTTCGCATAACGTCTCTCCGTAGATGTGATGACGTGACACAGGCGCGGCTGCGCACCGGTCATATCGACGGCGAGATGCTAATTACCACGTGTTACACAATGGTGTCGTGCGGCGGCGAAGAGCGGTGTGCACGCGGGAGACACGCGTGGTGCGATGGAATGGGTGGCGCCCCGGACCATCAGCGCCAGCGAATGCGTAATTCAATCGAAAGCTTCGCACTGCTGCGGCTTGTCGAGGGGGTCGATGCGGTGCTGTCGCAACCGCATCGTGCCTGCGATGAATAGCGAGGCGGTTTGAACGGGCCGGCAGCCGCAGCAGCCGGCCCGCATACAGCGAAACAGGCGGCGCTCAGCCTTCCGCCATCATCAGCAACTGCGCGCCATCCGACACCTGGTCGCCGACGCCGTACAGCACTTCCGCGACCACGCCCGCGCTCGGTGCGCCGATCGTGTGCTCCATCTTCATCGCTTCCATCACGATCAGCGGCGTGCCCGCTTCGACCTTCTGGCCAGGCTCGACCAGCACCGCGATCACCTTGCCGGGCATCGGCGCAGTCAGGCGGCCACCGCCCTGCTCCGCGTCACCCGCATGCGCGATCAGGTTGCGCCATTCGAACGTCTCGGCCGTGCCCTGCGTGAACACGTGGAAGCTGTCGCCGTCCGCATACACGCGGCCGCTGCTGCGCACGCCGCCGAGCGTCACGTCGAAATCGAGCGGCGTGGCGCCGTGCGCCCACGCGAACGGTTGCGCGGCTGCGTCGCCGGTCGCGAGGCGCGCAACCGCGCCGTCGTCCTCGTACGTGACCGTCACGTCCGCTTCGCGCTCGGCCGCATGCCATTCCAGCGTGCGGCGATAGCCGCCGTTCAGTCGCCAGTCCGGCAGCGCGCCCCACGGCGACGCACCCTGCGCGGCCGCGCCGCGTTCGCGTGCGAAGAGCGCCGCGCATGCGAGCGCCAGCATCGCACGCGGCGGCTGTTGCGGCGCGAACAGTGCGGCGTGGTTGCGCTCGATCAGGCCCGTGTCGAGATCGGCCGTCGCGAACGGTTCGCACGCAACGATCCGCTGCAGGAACGCGGCGTTCGTGTGCAGGCCGACCACTTCACATGCACGCAGTGCGCGCAGCATCAGGCTCAGCGCTTCCGCACGATCCGCGCCGTGGACGATCAGCTTTGCGATCATCGGATCGTAGAACGGCGTGATCGAATCGCCTTCGCGCACGCCACTGTCGACGCGCACCGACGCGCCGATCGCGAACTCGACGCCTGCCGGCAGCCGCAGGTGCTTCAGCGTGCCCGTCGACGGCAGGAAGCCGCGCGCCGGGTTCTCCGCATACAGGCGCGCCTCGAGCGCATGGCCCTGCATGCGCAGTTCGTCCTGCTTCAGCGGCAGCGGCTCGCCGGAGGCGACGCGCAGCTGCCATTCGACCAGATCGAGCCCCGTGACCATCTCGGTGACCGGATGCTCGACCTGCAGGCGCGTGTTCATTTCCATGAAGTAGAACGCGTCGCCCGTCATGATGAATTCGACGGTGCCCGCGCCGACATAGCCGACCGCGCGCGCGGCCGCGACGGCCGCTTCGCCCATCGCGCGTCGCACGTCGTCCGGCAGCCCCGGCGCCGGCGCTTCTTCCAGCACCTTCTGGTGACGGCGCTGCACCGAGCAGTCGCGGTCGAACAGGTACACGGTATTGCCGTGCGTGTCGCCGAACACCTGCACCTCGACGTGACGCGGGCGCGTCAGGTATTTCTCGATCAGCACGCGGTCGTTGCCGAAGCTGCTCGCGGCTTCGCGCTGGCACGACGCGAGCGCCGCCGGGAAATCGCCGGAGCGCTCGACCACGCGCATCCCCTTGCCGCCGCCGCCCGCGCTGGCCTTCAGCAGCACCGGATAGCCGATCGCATCGGCTTCGCGATGCAGGTTGGCCGCGTCCTGGTCGTCGCCGTGATAGCCCGGCACGAGCGGCACGGCGGCCGCATGCATCAGCGCCTTCGCGGCGGCCTTCGAACCCATCGCCGCGATCGCGTCGACCGGCGGCCCGATGAAGACGATGCCGGCCGCTTCGCACGCATGCGCGAAATCTTCGTTCTCCGACAGAAAGCCGTAGCCGGGGTGGATCGCCTGCGCGCCGGTGGCGCGCGCGGCTTCGATGATGCGCTCGATGCGCAGGTAGCTGTCTGCGGCGGCCGAGCCGCCGATATGCACGGCCTCGTCGCACGCGGCCACGTGCTTCGCGTTCGCGTCCGCGTCGGAATAGACGGCGACGCTCGCGATCCCGAGACGTTTGCACGTCGCGGCGACGCGGCACGCGATTTCGCCACGGTTGGCGATCAGAATCTTGTCGAACATGGCTTCGATGTCGTCCGGAAAGAGTGGGTCACGCGCGCTGCGCGATCATTCACGCCACGACGGCGTGCGCTTTTCGAGGAAGGACGCAATCCCTTCGCGCGCTTCCGCGCCGGCGCGGGTGCGCGCGATCCAGTCGGCGGTCTGCTCGATCAGCGTCGCGTCGAGCGGCCGGCCGGCCACGTCGGCGACGAGCCGCTTGCACGCCTTCACCGCGTCGGGGCCGTTCGCGACGAGCGTCGCGGCCAGCTTCGCGACGGTTTCGTCGAGCGCATCGGCCGGCACCGCGTCGTGAATGAAGCCGAGCGACGCCGCGCGCGCGCTGTCGAACACCTCGGCCGTCGTGAAGTAGCGGCGCGCCGCGCGCTCGCCCATCGCACGCACCACGTACGGTGCGATCGTTGCGGGGATCAGCCCGAGCCGCGCTTCCGACAGGCAGAACTTCACGCCGTCGACGGCGATCGCGATGTCGGCCGCCGCCACCAGGCCCACGCCGCCCGCATACGCGTCGCCATGCACGCGGGCGATCACCGGCTTGCCGCAGCGATGGATCGCCTCGAGCATCCGCGCGAGCTTGCGCGCATCGGCACGGTTCTCGTCGTCCGAGTAACCGGCCATCTTCTTCATCCAGTTCAGATCCGCGCCCGCGCAGAACGCCGCGCCTTCCGCGGCGAGCACGATCGCGCGCACGCCTTCATGCGCATCGAGCCATTCGAACGCGGTGGTCAGCTCCGCGATCGTCGTCTCGTTGAACGCGTTGCGCACGTCGGGACGCGCGAGCGTGACGGTCGCCACGCGACCGGCTTCGCTTACCTTGATCGTTTCGTATCGCATCGTTCAGCCCTCCCGGCCGTTACATGCGGAACACGCCGAAGCGTGTGTCTTCGATCGGCGCGTTCATCGACGCGGCGAGCCCGAGCCCGAGCACGTCGCGCGTCTGCGCGGGGTCGATCACGCCGTCGTCCCACAGCCGCGCGCTCGCGTAATACGGATGGCCCTGGCGCTCGTACTGGTCGCGGATCGGCTGCTTGAACGCATCCTCTTCCTCGGCGGACCACGAGCCGCCCTTCGCCTCGATGCCGTCGCGACGCACCGTCGCGAGCACCGATGCGGCCTGCTCGCCGCCCATCACCGAGATGCGCGCGTTGGGCCACATCCACAGGAAGCGCGGGCCGAACGCGCGGCCGCACATCCCGTAGTTGCCGGCGCCGAACGAGCCGCCGATGATCACCGTGAACTTCGGCACCTTCGCGTTCGACACGGCCGTTACCATCTTCGCGCCGTGCCGCGCGATGCCTTCGTTCTCGTACTTGCGCCCGACCATGAAGCCCGTGATGTTCTGCAGGAACACGAGCGGAATCTTGCGCTGGCAGCACAGCTCGATGAAATGCGCGCCCTTCACCGCCGATTCGGAGAACAGGATGCCGTTGTTCGCGACGATCCCGACCGGATGGCCCCAGATATGCGCGAAGCCCGTGACGAGCGTCGTGCCGTAGCGCGCCTTGAATTCGTCGAACTCGGAATCGTCGACGATGCGCGCGATCACCTCACGCACGTCGAACGGCTTGCGCGTATCGACCGGAATCACGCCGTACAGGCTCTTTGCGTCGTAGCGCGGCGGCTTCGGCTCGCGCAGCGCCACCGGCGACGCGATCTTCGGCGCGAGGTGATCGACGATGTTGCGCGCGATCGACAGCGCATGCGCGTCGTTCTGCGCGAGATGATCGGCCACGCCCGACAGGCGCGTATGCACGTCGCCACCGCCGAGATCCTCGGCGCTCACTTCCTCGCCGGTCGCGGCCTTCACGAGCGGCGGGCCGCCCAGGAAAATCGTGCCCTGCTCCTTCACGATGATCGACTCGTCGCTCATCGCCGGCACGTACGCGCCGCCCGCCGTGCACGAGCCCATCACCACGGCGATCTGCGCGATCCCCGCGGCCGACATCGTCGCCTGGTTGAAGAAGATGCGGCCGAAGTGGTCGCGATCGGGAAACACGTCGTCCTGGTTCGGCAGGTTCGCGCCGCCCGAATCGACGAGGTACACGCACGGCAGGCGGTTTTCCGCGGCGATTTCCTGCGCGCGCACGTGCTTCTTCACGGTGACCGGGTAGTAGGTGCCGCCCTTGACCGTCGCGTCGTTGCACACGATCACGCACTCGCGGCCGGCGATGCGGCCAATCCCGGTGATGACGCCCGCGCCCGGGGCGTCGTCGTTGTACATGCCGTTCGCCGCGAGCTGCGAGAACTCGAGGAACGGCGCGCCCGGATCGAGCAGTTGCGCGATCCGATCGCGCGGCAGCAGCTTGCCGCGCGACAGGTGCTTGTCGCGCGCGGCCTGGCCGCCGCCTTGCGCGAGCTGTTCGATCTTCGCGCGCAGGTCGGCGACGACCGCCTCGAGCGCGGCGGCATTCGCGCGGAAGTCTTCCGAGCGCGGGTTCAGTTTCGATTCGATGATCGGCATCGACGGGGCTCCGTTCGCGTGACGTGGGGCGTTACAGCGTTTCCGCGAACAGCTCGCGGCCGATCAGCATCCGGCGGATCTCGCTCGTGCCGGCGCCGATCTCGTACAGCTTCGCATCGCGCCACAGGCGCCCGACCGGGTATTCGTTGATGTAGCCGTTGCCGCCGAGGATCTGGATCGCCTCGCCGGCCATCCACGTCGCCTTCTCGGCCGTGTAGAGGATCACCCCTGCGCAGTCCTTGCGCACCTGGCGGATGTGGTCGCTGCCCGCCGAATCGAGGTGGCGGCCGACCGCGTACAGGTACGCGCGGCACGCCTGGAACGTGGTGTACATGTCGGCAATCTTGCCCTGGATCAGCTGGAATTCGCCGATCGCCTGGCCGAACTGCTTGCGGTCGTGGATATACGGCACCACCGCGTCGAGGCACGCGGCCATGATGCCCGTCGGGCCGCCCGACAGCACCGCGCGTTCGTAGTCGAGGCCGCTCATCAGCACCTTCACGCCGCCGTTGAGCTGGCCGAGGATGTTCTCCTCCGGCACCTCGACGTCCTGGAACACCAGCTCGCCCGTGTGCGAGCCGCGCATGCCGAGCTTGTCGAGCTTCTGCGCGACCGAGAAGCCCTTCATGCCCTTCTCGACGATGAACGCGGTCATGCCGCGCGGGCCGGCTTCGAGGTCGGTCTTCGCGTAGACCACCAGCGTGTCGCAATCGGGGCCGTTGGTGATCCACATCTTCGTGCCGTTCAGCACGTAGCGATCACCGCGCTTGTCGGCGCGCAGCTTCATGCTGACGACGTCGGAGCCGGCATTCGGCTCGCTCATCGCGAGCGCGCCGATGTGTTCGCCCGACACGAGCTTCGGCAGGTATTTCTGTTTCTGCGCAGCGGTGCCGTTGCGGTGGATCTGGTTCACGCACAGGTTCGAGTGCGCGCCGTACGACAGGCCGATCGACGCCGATGCGCGCGAGATCTCTTCCATCGCGACCATGTGCGCGGTGTAGCCCATGTTCGCGCCGCCGTATTCCTCGGCGACCGTCATGCCGAGCACGCCGAGATCGCCGAACTTCTTCCAAAGATCCATCGGAAACTGGTCGGTGCGGTCGACCTCAGCCGCGCGCGGCGCGATTTCCTTCGCCGCGAACGTCGCGACGGCGTCGCGCAGCATCTCGATGTCTTCACCGAGCATGAATTGCACACCGGGCAGGTTGATCATGTCTCCTCCGTCTCCAGAAAGTGTGTGGCACTCACCGATTTCTGAGTTTCGCTCAAATCGAATGAATGCACCGATTCATTGACCAATACAGCGTAAATTTTGCACAGTTTCGCGCCTCGTCGGGTTCGGCGTCAATAGTTTTTTGAGTGACACTCAGATATCATGCCGAGATGACAGCCGCTACCGCCGACACCATGACCGCCACCGCCAAAGCCGACCGCGCCGACACGCCGCGCGCGCCCGCCGGGCGCAAATCCCAGCAACGCGTGCAGGACATTCTGCGCGCCGGCCGGGAAGTGTTCGCCGAAAAAGGTTACGAGCATGCGACGGCCGCCGAGATCGCGCAGCGCGTGGGCGTCTCGGAGGCGACGGTGTTCAGCTACTTCCGCGGCAAGCGGGAGCTGTGCGCGCGGGTCATCGCGGATTGGTACGACGAAAACATCGCCGCGTTCGAGGAGGGGATGCCGCAGGACGCGTCGGTCCAGCAGCAGTTCGCGTTCATCGTGCGCACCCACCTGCGGCTGATGCTGGTGAACGGCACGGGCCTGTGCGCGCTGGTGCTGTCGGAAGGCCGCGCGAAGCAGCATGCGCTGAGTGACGAGCTCACCGCGCTGCAGCGCCGCTACACCGCGCCGCTGATGGATGTGCTCGCGCGCGGCCAGGCGGCCGGCCAGGTGCGCACCGACCTGCCGCTGAGCCTGCTGCGCTCGATGGTGTTCGGGCCGATCGAGCACGTGCTGTGGGATGCGATCCTCGGGCACCGCAAGCTCGATACGGAAACGACGGCCACGCAGCTCGTCGACATGCTGTGGACGGCCGTGCAGCCGCCGGCGCCGGAACAGGCGGCGCTCGTGCGCTTCAGGAACGAAGTGGCGGAAGCCGTGCGGCGGCTGGAAGGCGAAGGCCCACGCGGGTGACGCGCGGCGGGCAGCGCGCCCGCCGCCTCATCGCCGCTGCCCCACCGTCGTGGGGTTCGGGGCGCTATGACTCGTCGCCGACGCGCAGCGGCGCGCGGCTCTGCTCGTTGTTCAAATGGACGAACTTGCGCAACAGGCGCACCAATTCCTGCGAATCGTCCTCGCCCATTCCGTCGAACAGGCCGGCCCGCAGCTCCTTCACCGACGGAATCAGATGCGTGAGCAGTTCGACGCCCGCCGGCGTCAGCAGCAAGCGGCGCTGACGCCGCGGCAGCACTTCGCGCACGATCAATCCTTTCGCTTCGAGCCGGACCGCGAGATCCGCGGTCGTCGACGTGTCGAGCGCGACCCGCTGCGCGAGCGTCACCTGATCGAGCCCCGGGCACTCGTAGAGCATCCGCAGGACCGCGTACTGCACCGGCGTCACGTCCCGGCCCAGCTTCTCGTAGAACATCGCCACCGCGATCTGGTGTGCGCGCCGGATCAGGTGCCCGGGTTCGTCGTACAGATCGAGCGGGAAAACCGGCGCGTTGTCGGGATTCGTTTTTTCCATGAATAGTCGATGACATAAGCGGCGCGTGCCGGTTGCGCGCGCCGACGGCATGGCGCTGCCTCGCGCCACTTCCCGGGAAAACCAGTATACCGCCCGCCTTGCCCCAGCCAATCTCAATGAGTACACTGAATCTCATTCAGTACACGGAATGAAGAGATGCCGCGTACCGGCGGTATCGACCTGAAGGAGACGACGAACGTGTTTCTCAAGAACGCTTGGTACGTGGCATGCACGCCCGATGAAATCGACGGCAAGCCGCTGGGCCGCAAGATCTGCAACGAGTCGATGGTGTTTTACCGCGCCGCGGACGGCCAGGTCGCGGCGCTCGAGGACTTCTGCCCGCACCGTGGCGCACCGCTGTCGCTGGGATTCGTGCGCGACGGCGTACTCGTGTGCGGCTATCACGGGCTGGAAATGGGCTGCAACGGCAAGGCGGCCGGCATGCCGGGCCAGCGTGTCGGCGGCTTCCCGCCGATTCGCAGCTTCCCGGCGATCGAGCGGTACGGATTCATCTGGGTCTGGCCGGGCGACGCGTCGGCAGCCGATCCGGCCAAACTGCCCGCGCTGGCGTGGGCCGAGGATCCGGCCTGGGCCCACGGCGGCGGCCTGTATCACATCCGTTGCGACTACCGGCTGATGATCGACAACCTGATGGACCTCACGCACGAAACCTACGTGCATGCGACGAGCATCGGCCAGAAGGAAATCGACGAAGCGCCGCCGAAGACGGTGAGCCACGGCGACGAAGTCGTCACGAGCCGCTTCATGGACAACGTCATGCCGCCGCCGTTCTGGCAGATGGGGTTGCGCGGCAACGGGCTGGCCGACGACGTGCCGGTCGATCGCTGGCAGATCTGCCGCTTCACGCCGCCGAGCCACGTGATGATCGAAGTCGGTGTCGCGCATGCGGGCCAAGGCGGCTACGACGCGCCGGCCGAACTGAAGGCGTCGTCGATCGTGGTCGATTTCATCACGCCCGAGACGGACACCTCGATCTGGTACTTCTGGGGGATGGCGCGCAACTTCCGGCCCGACGATCACGCACTGACCGCCGAGATCCGCGAAGGCCAGGGCAAGATCTTCGCCGAGGATCTCGAGATGCTCGAGCGCCAGCAGCTCAACCTGCAGAAGTGGCCCGATCGCAAGCTGCTCAAGCTCAACATCGACGCCGGCGGCGTACTCTCGCGCAAGGTGATCGAGCGGCTGCTCGCCGACGAGAACGCGTCGAGCCCGTCGCGGCCCGTGATTCCGGTCGCGCAGATCAAGGAGGCGTCATGAGCGCCGCGACGCTGACGGTCCGGGTGGCCCGCAAGTGGCAGGAAGCACGCGACATCTGCGGCTTCGAATTCGTCAGCGATGACGGTTCGCCGCTGCCGCGCTTCGACGCCGGCGCCCATATCGACGTACATCTGCCGGGTGGCCTCGTGCGCCAGTATTCGCTGTGCAACCACCCGGAGCACGCTGACCGCTATCAGATCGCCGTGCTGCGCGATGCCGACGGCCGCGGCGGGTCGCGCGCGATTCACGACGAAGTCCGGCAAGGCGATACCGTGCGGATCGGCGTGCCGCGCAATCAGTTTCCGCTCGCCCCCGACGCACCGCATCACCTGCTGCTCGCAGGCGGGATCGGTGTCACGCCGATCCTCAGCATGGCGGAACGGCTGTTCTCGTCGGGCATGCCGTTCGACCTGCACTACTGCGCGCGCTCGACCGACCGCATGGCGTTCGTCGAGCGGATCAACGCAGCCGGGTTCCATGACCGCGCCCGCTTCCACGTCGACGACGGCGACCCGGCGCAACGCTTCGACCTGGCCGCCGTGCTCGCCGCCGCGCCCGCAGGCACGCACCTGTACGTATGCGGCCCGCGCGGCTTCATGGATGCGGTGCTGAACGCCGCGCGCGCGCGCAACTGGGCGGAAGCGCAACTGCACTACGAGTTCTTCGGCGGCGCGGTTGCGTCGACCGGCTCGGACCGTGCGTTCCAGATCCGGATCGCGAGCAGCGGCCAGGTGATCGACGTGCCGGCCGAATGCACGGTCATCGCGGCGCTGGCCGCGAACGGCGTCGACGTGCTGACGTCGTGCGAGCAAGGCGTATGCGGAACCTGCATGACGCGCGTACTGCAAGGCGAGCCCGATCATCGCGATTCGTATCTGACCGAAGCGGAACAGGCGGCCGGCGACCAGTTCATGCCGTGCTGTTCGCGATCGCGAAGCGACCTGCTGGTACTCGATCTGTAAACGGACCGCCCGACCCGAGGCGGCCAACCCCAATACTGGAGACGATCAATGGAGCAACATGCCCGACCACCGATCAGTACAACTCAATTCCCGGTCGACCGATGGTGGGTCGCCGCGCTGTCATCCGAACTGACGGACCAACCCGTCGCCCGCACGCTGCTCGGCCATCCGGTCGTGCTGTTCCGGTTGCCGTCCGGGGAAGTCGGTGCGCTGGAGGATCGCTGCTGCCACAAGTCGCTGCCGCTTTCGTGCGGCTCGCTCGAAGCGCGCGGCCTGCGCTGTGGCTATCACGGCCTGCTGTTCGACCGCGGCGGTACGTGCGTGGAGATTCCTGGCCAGGAGCGAATTCCGGCAAAGGCGTGCGTGCCGTCGTATCCGGTGCAGGAGCAGGACGCGATCGTGTGGATCTGGATCGGCGCCGACGCGCACGCTCAACCGACCTGCGCGCCGCCGCGCTACGCGTTCCACGGGGATCCGCAATACCGGTTCGGCGGCGGCAACTACCATTACGACGCGCCGTATCAACTGATTCACGACAACCTGATGGACCTGAGCCACCTCGGCTATGTCCATCTGAAAACGATCGGCGGCAACGCGCCGCTGCACATGGGCGCGGAAACCCGCGTCAGCAGCGACGGCGACACGGTGACGCTGGTTCGCCGGATGCCGGATTCCGTCCCGCCGCCGACCTACACCGCCGCATGGCCGTTCGCGGGCCGCGTCGATCGCTGGCAGGAAATCGAGTTCCACGTGTCGCACATCCGGATCTGGACCGGCGCGATGGACGCCGGCACCGGCGACCTGCACGATCCGGAACGCGGCGGCCTTCACATGCGCGGCTTCCACGGCATCACGCCCGAGACGGAAACGACGACGCACTACTTCTGGACCATGGCGACCAATCCGCAACACGACGTCGAGCGCGTCGCGCAAACGGTCATCGAGCAATCCGCGGCGACGTTCGATGAAGACAAGACCGTCATCGAAGCGCAATACCGGAATCAGCTGCGGTTTCCGGACAGTCGCCAGATCGACATTCACGTCGATGCAGGCCCCAATCGCGCGCGGCGCGTGATCGAACGACTGCTGCTGCAACCCGAACCCGCGTAAGCATCGTGCCGGCGCGCTAGCGACACCTGGCGGCCGCGACGGGCATTCCACGGGATGCCCGTCAGCCCGCGCATGCGCTTTCGTCCCATTCGCTACCGCCGGCTTCGATGCCATCCCATTTGATTAGTCATACTATTTGATTAAGGATCTTTGACGTGAGCGCAAATATCCGCAATACGATCGACGAATCCCCGATGAGCGCGTTCCAGACGATGGCCGTTACGGCCTGCGTCGTGCTGAACATGCTCGATGGCTTCGACGTGCTGGCCGTCGCGTTTGCCGCGCCGCACCTGGCGGCCGAATGGAAACTGAGCGGCAAGGAAATCGGCCTGCTGTTGAGTGCCGGACTGGCCGGCATGGGCATCGGCTCGGTGCTGATCGCGCCGCTGGCCGACCGCGTCGGCCGCCGCCGCATCATCCTGCTCTGCCTGGCCGTGATCTCGACCGGGATGCTCGCCTGCGCGGCCACGCACAGCACGCTGCAACTCGCCATCGCGCGTGCGTACACGGGGCTCGGCATCGGCGGCATGCTGGCGAGCCTGACCGTGATCAGCGGCGAGTATGCATCGAACAAATGGCGCAGCGCCGCGATCGGCATGCAGTCGACCGGCTACGCGATCGGCGCCACCGCCGGCGGCGTCATCGCCGGCTACCTGCTGTCGACCTGGGGATGGCGCAGCGTGTTCGCGTTCGGCGGCATCCTGACCTTGCTGTCGATCCCGATGGTACTCGCGCTTTTGCCGGAATCGCTCGACTTCCTGCTGGCGAGGCGTCCGGACAACGCGCTGCAGAAAATCAACCGCATCCTCGCGAGAATGAAGCGCGCACCGATCGACACGCTGCCGACCGCGGCTTCGTCCGTCGGCACGGCGAGCCCGGCATCGAGCTGGACAGCCGTGCTGCGCGCACCGCTCGCGCGCCGCACGATCGCGTTGTGGATCGCGTTCTTCCTCGTGATGGGCAGCTTCTACTTCGTCGTGAGCTGGACGCCGAAGCTGCTGGTCCAGGCCGGGCTGTCGGCATCGCAGGGCGTCACCGGCGGCGTACTGCTCAACCTCGGCGGCATTGCGGGCGCGTCACTCTTCAGCCTGCTGTCGACGCGCTTCGGCCTGCGCAAGCTCTTGGGCGCGACACTGCTGCTCGGCGGTGCGCTGATGGTCTTGTTCGGCGCGAACTCGGGCTCGCTCGGCGTCGGGATGACCGTCGCGGTGTTCCTCGGCGCCGTGATCAATGCGTGCGTCGCCGGCATGTATGCGCTGTCGCCGACGCCGTACCCGGCCGAAATCCGTACGACCGGCATCGGCCTCGCGGTCGGCATCGGCCGCCTCGGCGCGATCCTGTCACCCATGACAGTCGGGGCGCTGCTGGACGACGGCTGGTCCGTGTCCCATCTCTATCTTGCGTTCCTCGTGCCGATGGCCGGCGCGGCAATCGCCGTCGTCATGGTGGGCGCGCGTGCCGCGGCACCGCGCCGGCAACGCGACCCGGCGATGTCGTAACACGCGACACCCGCAGTCTTGCCGATACCCGTCGGCACCCCGGATACGTCCGGCTCACTATAAGAATCGATAAGCATATCTACATACTGTTTGGAGACAGCCATGAAAACGAAACTGGGCGTCGCATTCGCGACAGCGATGGCGCTGGCCGGACCGGCCTGCGCGCAAAGCAGCGTCACGCTGTACGGGATCATCGATACCGGCGTGTCCTACTACAACAATGCCGCGCACGGCGGATCGTTCACGGGCATGCCGACGCTGACCGGCGAGGTGCCGTCACGGTGGGGGCTGAGAGGCACGGAGGATCTCGGCGGCGGCTACCAGGCCTTCTTCGTGCTCGAAAACGGCTTCCAGCCCGGCACCGGCGCACTGAACTACGGCGGACGCCTGTTCGGGCGACAGGCAAACGTCGGCGTGAACAGTCCGTTCGGCACGCTGACCCTCGGCCGCCAGATGAACATGTCGATGATCGTGCTGACCAATGCCGACGTGATCGGCCCGTCGATTCACTCGATGGCGGATTTCGATTCCTATCTGCCGAACGCGCGCAGCGACAATGCGATCGGCTACAAGGGCACGTTCCACGGCGTGACGCTCGGCGCCACCTACAGCTTCGGCCGCGACGCGGCCGGGCCGGCAGGGCCGTCGGCGACGGGCTGCGCCGGACAGGTGCCCGGCGACATCGTCGCCTGCCGCCAGTACACGGCGATGCTCGCGTACGACGCGAGCAATTTCGGGCTCGCCGCGTCGCACGACGTGATGCGCGGCGGCGGCGGCGCGCTCGCGCCGTTGAACAATCCGGCGTACACCGACACGCGCGACATCGTCGCCGGCTACGTGAAGATCGGCCCCGCGAAACTGGGCGCCGGGTGGATCCGGCGCAACCTCGCGGCGGCCGAACACCTGCAGGCCGATATCGTGTTCGCCGGCGGCACGTACTATGCGACGCCCTACCTCGCGCTCGACCTGCAGGGCGTACGCTACCTGCAGCGCCGCGAAAACAGCGAAGGCGGCACGAATGCCACGCTGCTCGTCGGCCGCGCGAACTATTTCCTGTCGAAGCGGACGACCGTCTATACGTCGGTGGGCTACATGTTCAACAGCACGCTGGCTGAGAACGCTGTCGCTGCCGGCGGGACGGTCGGGACCGGGATGAACCAGCTCGGCGTGATGGCCGGCATTCAGCAGAAGTTCTGAACGCCGGACACCGCGCCAGCGCAAGGTCAATTGACGAGCCGGCAGTGCGAGAGCTTCAACCCCGGCAGCACGGGCGCATCGATATAGCCTTCGTTCACGCAGCTGAAGCGGAACGCCGACGACGTGACGAACGGCTTGATCTCGCCGCCGGGGAATTTCGGCTTCAGCGCATCCTGGTCGGCCACGTCGAAATGCGTGTCGAACTGCTCGCCGTCGGCCGTCAGCGCACCGAAATAGGTGCCGCCCGGGTCGCCGCCCATCCGGATCACGGCGCCGACGAACACGAGGCGCTTGCCGTCGTACTTCGTCTTCGCGGCGGCCATGTCCTGCGTATAGGCCTCGATCACGGCGCCGTAATGCGCGTCGATCGCAGGTTCGGTGTCCGACGCGGCGCGGGCGGTCTGGTGAACGCCCGCCAGCATCGTGCAGGCCGCAAGCGCGGCCGCCGCGAACGGCGCGGAAATTTTTCTCATGGGTGGTCTCCCGTCTAGCGTGGTGGTTGAAGTGATTGAATACGGCGCTTCGCCGGCTGCCCGGCACAACGCCCGATGAATTCGCTTCCGTTGCTTTAATCGTTCGAATGGCGGTACACGGCTGCGATCACTTCACCACCCGCATGGTCGTGTGCGGTGCGCAGCGTCGCGCTGAACGCGACGTGACAGGAAGATGACATGGTGCGGCCCCCGGCTCTCTCGTTGAATTTCACTGCGTCTGATTTTGGTCGCTACGGTAGCAGACGGCCGACGGCCCGGCAACCAAGGCCCGCATGATGCCGATCGCCTCATTACAATTGCAAATGATTCTCATTACATATATGATCCGCACCCTGGCCGCTGCGAAACGCTGCGGCCCGCGACCCGATCCTTAGCACTCCGTCCTGCATCGATTCATGCCCTCCCGTCGAACACCCCGCCGCGCCCGGACCCTGCGTCCGTGGCGCACGAGCCTGCCCGCCCTGATCGCCCTGTGCGTCGCGAGCGGCACGCATGCGTCCGCCGCCGAACGCGCCGACGCCGAGCCCGCCGCCTCTGCTTCCGCCACCACGCCCGCGCCGCCGGCCGCGCGCGAACTCCCGGTCATCAGCATCAGCGCATCGGCAACCGCCGATCCGACGATCGGCTATCAGCCGCGCTCCACGAGCATCGCGGGCGGCGACAACCGTTCGATCAAGGAGATTCCGCAATCGGTCGCGGTGGTCAGCAGCAGCGTGATGCAGGATCAGCAGGCCCGCTCGCTCGACGACGTGCTCGGCAACATCAGCGGCGTCACCCAGACCAACACGCTCGGCGGCACGCGTGATGCGTTCATCAAGCGCGGCTTCGGGTCGAACAACGACGGCTCCGTGCTCGTCGACGGCGTGCGCACGCCGGTGCTGCACAGCTATCTCGCGACGATCGACCGGGTCGAAGTGCTGAAGGGCCCGGCGTCGCTGCTCTACGGGATGCAGGACCCGGGCGGCGTGATCAACCTCGTCACGCGCAAGCCGGAAGACACGTTCGGCGGCTCGATTTCCGCGTCGCGCACGAGCCACGGCGGCAGCAGCGCGACGTTCGATCTCACGGGCCCGCTCGGCAAGCCGGGCCAGGTCGCGGGCGGCACGCTCGCGTTCCGGCTGACCGGCCAATACGACACGAGCCGCTACTGGCGCAGCTTCGGCCGCCAGCGCGATGCATTGATCGCACCCGCGCTGTCGTGGCACGACGCGAACACGTCGATCGACGTCAGCTATCAGTACGTCGACTACACGACGCCGTTCGATCGCGGCACCGTGCTCGTGAACGGCCAGCTCGACGATGCGCTGCGCTATCGCCGTTACGAGGAAGCGTGGTCGCAGAGCAGCGGCATCCAGGAGACGCTGCGCGCGCGTATCGAGCACCGCTTCTCCGATGCGTGGCGCGTGCGCGCGACCTACGGCTGGGGCCGCGACCGCTATGACCAATACATCACCCGCGCCACCGCATTCAACAGCACGACCGGCGCACTGACGCGCTCGTCCGATGCGAACCTCGGGCGCAACGATTCCGACCAGATCGCGACGCTCGGCCTGCTTGGCAACGTGACGCTCGCCGGGATGAATCACGCGATCTACATCGGCGGCGAATACGAGCGGCAGCGCAGCTTCCGCGGCGACACGATCCGCGGCAAGGCAACCAAGGGCTTCAATCTTTACGATCCCGTGTACGACCTGCTCGCACCGGGCGGCGTACCCAACCCGAAGCAAAGCGACTCGCGCTCGGTCGTGCATGCGTATTCGACGATCGTGCAGGACTCGGTGAAGCTCACCGACCGGCTCACCGCGGTGGGCGGGCTGCGCTGGGAAAACTGGCAGCAGGAATCGGGGATGGGCCGGCCGTTCGTGTTCGCCGACCGCTCGCGCGGCAACGTATGGCTGCCGCAGTTCGGGCTCGCGTATGCGCTCACGCCGGCGCTGACCGCCTACGCGAACGTGAGCCGCTCGTTCAAGCCGAACGTCGCCACGAACGTCGCCGCGCCGCTCGCACCGGAATACGGCCGCGTGCTCGAAGCCGGGCTGAAGTTCAGCCTGAAGCCGGCGATCACCGGCACGCTCGCGGTCTACCAGATCGACAAGCGCAACGTCGCGGTCACGGTCGGCGACCTGACGTCGACGATCGGCACCGCGCGCTCGCGCGGGATCGAACTCGACGTCGCGGGGCAGATCACGCGCCATCTGAGCGTGATCGGCAGCTACGCGTATACGAATGCGACCGATCGCGACAGCAACACGCCGCTCGTCAACGTCGCGCGCCACACGGGCAGCCTGTTCGCGGTGTACGACACGGCGATCGCGAACCTGCCCGGCCGCTGGCGCTTCGGCGGCGGCGCACGTCTTGTCGGCGCACGCTCCGGCGACACCGCGAACAGCTTCACGCTGCCCGGCTACGTGACCGTCGACGCGTTCGCGGCCTACGAAACGACGATCGGCAAGTTCCCGACACGCGTCCAGCTCAACGTGAAGAACCTGCTCGACAAGACCTACTACCCGTCGAGCAACAACACCCTGATCGTCGCGGTCGGCGAACCGCGGCTCGTCACGCTGACGACGACGGTGTCGTTCTGAGGTTCTGAGGTTCTGAGGTTCTGAGGTTCTGAGGTTCTGAGGTTCTGAGGTTCTGAGGTTCTGAGGTTCTGAGGTTCTGAGGTTCTGAGGTTCTGAGGTTCTGAGGTTCTGAGGTTCTGA
>NZ_JAAGPM010000056.1:0-49957 GCF_017104865.1 Burkholderia sp. Ac-20349 | reverse complement strand
GGCCCGTCCCGTCGCGCACGCGCACCGCTTACACGCCGATACCAACCATGTCGCTGACACCGCTTCCCGCCCTGCTCGACGAAACACTGCGCACCGTCGCGCGCCGCTACCGGCTGCCGCCGCTCGATCGCGACGCGCGCGCCGGCCGCGAGCAGCAGGCAGACGGGCAGGTTCAGCAGGAACACCCAGCGCCAGCCGATCCATTGCGTGATCGCGCCGCCGACGAGCGGCGCGATGGCCGTCGCGATCCCCATGCACATGCCCCAGATCGCCCACGCGCGCGCCCGCTCGCGCCCGTCCGGAAAACGGTTCGCGATCACGGCGAGCGCGGCCGTCAGCAGCAGCGCGGCGCCGCCGCCCTTCACCGCCCGCGCGGCGATCAGCCAGCCGGCCGACGGCGCCACGCCGCAGCCGAGCGACGCGAGAAAGAACAGCGCGAGCCCCGCGCCCAGCATCCGCTTGCGCCCGAAGCGGTCGGCGAGCCCGCCGGCAGGCAGCAGGCACGCGGCGAACGCGGTCATGTACGCGCTCACGACCCATTCGATCTCGGCGAAGCTCGCATGGAAACTGCGCGCGATGCTCGGCAGCGACACGGCGACGACGTTCGTGTCGAGCACGATCAGCGAGCAGGTTGCGGACGCGACGGCGAGCGTCGCGGCGGCCGGCAGGCGGGCGCCCGTGCGCGGGGCGGCAGCCGCGCCCGCGCGCGACGCCGGTGAAGACTGGGACATCGGCTACTCCGGAACAGGAAGAACGAGCCGTATGCTAGGCTTGGCCCGTATTGCCTGTCATTGACACTCTGATGCTGTTTTATTGACGAAAATTGCAATTATGGACCGGCTCGAATTCCGTCACGTGCGCGCATTCCTGAGCGTCGCGCAGCACCTGCACTTTGCCCGCGCCGCCGAAGCGCTCGACATGGCGCCGCCCGCGCTCACGCGGCAGATCCAGGAGGCCGAACGGGTGCTCGGCGTGCGCCTCTTTCACCGGTCGCGCCGCGCGGTCACGCTGAGCGCGGCCGGCGAAGCCTATCTCGCCGAGGCCAGCGCCGCGGTCGAACACCTGCAGCGCGGCCGCGAACTCGCGGCGCTGGCCGAGCGCGGCGAACTTGGCCGGATCGAGATCGGCTACGTGTCGTCGGCCGTCTATTCGGGCACGCTGCAGCGCACGGTCGGCGCATTTCGTGACGCGCACCCGCGTATCGAGCTGAACCTGCGCGAAGTGCCGATGGACGACGTCGCGAGCCAGCTCGACACGGGCCGGCTCGACCTCGCATACGTGCGCCCGCCGCTGCCGCTGCCCGGCGGCCTGCGGATCGTCACGCTGCAGCGCGACGTGTTCGTCGCGGCCGTGCCGGCCGGGTCGCGCTACGCGTCGATGGCCGCCATTCGTGCAGCCGACCTCGACGACGCGCGCTTCGCGGTGCCCGAACAGGAGCGCGGCACGCTCGAAGTCGCGCGCCGCGGCCACTTCGCGCCGCTGATCGCCGCCCGCCCGGGCGGCTTGCTGGCGGTGCTCGCGTGCGTGTCCGTGAACGGCTGGGTCGCGGTGATTCCGGATGCGCTCGCCGGCTGCGTGTCGTTGCCGGGCGTCGTGTACCGGCCGATCGCCGGCAAGCCGATCACGTCGGAACTGGCGCTCGCGCACCGGCGCTTCGAAAAGGCGCCGGCGGTACGCGCGTTCCTGCGGACGGTTCCGTCGGCCGTGTAACGCGCACCCTGACACGCCCGCGCCCGCCGATAGCGGTCAGGCCGGCCGTCGCCGCGCGAATAGGCATTGCACGATTCGATGTTTGTCCGCCGGAAACCGAACCCGTCACCTGCCCGATAGTCGCTTCGCCTGCGCGCGGATCGCCGAGCCTCCGCCGATGACCCAATCCTCCACCCCGGCGCGCGCCGCAGCGTGCTGAAGCGTCTCGCCGCCTTCGCGGCCGCCTGCGCGATCCTGCCAAGGTGCGTCGACGTCGCATCGATCGCGATCCGGAACGTCTCCGCCTGAACGATGCCGCGCGCGGCTACGTTCAGCGTGGCCGCGCCATGTCGAGGTCCGGCACGTCGTCGCCGAACGTCGACGCGACGAGCGTGCGCATCGCGGCGACCAGCAGCGTCGGCCCCGACTGGTTGAACGTGCAGCGCTCGCCCGCGGCGGGCACGGCACGGTGCAGCACGGCCCGCCACGCACCGTGCCCGCCGTCGCGCTCGAATGCGGCGAACGGCACACGCTCGACGATCGGACCACCGTCGGCCCATGACGACGACGGCGCAAACGGAGCCGGCGCACCGCCCGGTTCGCGGACCGCCGTACATCCGGATGCATCGGCGCGGGGAGCGTCGAGATCCTCCGCCATTGCCACCCAGTAGTCGAGCGCCGCGCCTGTCAGGTCCTGGACTTGCATGCCCGCCTCCATCGTCGCCGTCGCGATGAAAAACATCCCGGCCGTTGTGCGCGCAGCCGCACCAGTCGGGTGCCCGCGCGGCATGTATCGTCATCGGCCGCACCGCGATAAGCATAGTTCAAATCGTTGCTTGTCCGGCCCCGGCACGCCATCGAGAATGCGTCGACGGGCTGCGGCCCGGCCTTGCTTCCTCCAACGTTCCGGATCCATCGATTCATGCTTCCACTGCGCCTGCTTCGATCGCTGCTGATCGCGTCCCTCATTGCGTTGCCGGCGGCTGCCGCGCACGCCGACAAGCCCGCCACCATCCGCATCGGCGTCGCCCAGCAAGGCGCCGGCGATCCGCCGACGTTCGGCGGATCGAGCGCCGCCACCGCGCAGTTGCAGCAACTGGTCGAAAAGGAATTCGCGGCCGACGGCATCAAGGTGCAGTGGCTGTTCTTCAAGGGCGCGGGGCCGGCCGTCAACGAGGCGATCGCCAACAAGGCGCTCGACTTCGCGTACCAGGGCGACCTGCCCGCCGTGCTCGCTCGGGCGAACGGGATCAAGACGCGCCTGCTGCTCGCCACGAGCGTGCGCTCGGGCGTCAAGATCGCGGTGCCGCCGGACTCCACCATCCGCTCGATCAAGGACCTGAAGGACCGCCGCGTGTCGATCTTCCGCGGCACCAACCTGCAGCTCGTCGCCGACAACGCGCTCGCGAAAAACGGCCTCAATGAACGCGACCTGCGCGTGATCAACCTCGACTCCGCGAGTTCGCTCGCCGCACTCGCGTCGAAAGGCATCGACGCGTCGGTGGGCGACTACCAGCTGTACAAGCTGCGCGACGCAGGGCTCGCGAAGATCATCTACGAATCGCAGAACGACGGCCCGCAGCTCACGCGCCAGACCCACCTGCTCGTGCTCGACGATTTCGAGCGCGCGCATCCGGATATCGTGCAGCGCGTCGTCACCGCGCTCGTGAAGGGCGCGCAATGGTCGTCCGACGAGGCGAATCGCGATGCGCTGTTCAAGCTGTGGGCGAAGAGCGGCGTGCCGGTTTCGTCGTGGCAGGCCGACTATGCGAACCAGCGCCTGAAGGATCGCCTGTCGCCGCTGATCGATCCGTTCGTCGTCGCGCGCTACAAGTCCGTCGCGCAGGATGCGCTCGCGCTGAAGCTGATCCGCCAGCCGGTCGACGTCGATGGCTGGTTCGAACCGAAGTATCTCGACAATGCGCTGCGCACGCTGAAGCTCGAACGCTACTGGCAACGCTACGACGCGGCCGGCAAGCCGCTGTCCTGACCCGGACCCTCCCGATGAGCGACACCGCGTTTTCCATCCCGTCATCCGAGCGCCACGCGCTCGCCACGCCGCCGCACCGTGCGGCGGGCGTGAAACGGTGGTCGTGGCGGCTCGCGCCGTGGCTGCTGCCCGCGCTGCTGTTCGCGCTGTGGAGCATCGGCAGCGCGCGCGGCTGGATCGCGCCGCAAATCCTGCCGCCGCCCGAACGCGTGTTCGACTCGCTTGCCGATCTCGCAACGAGCGGCGATCTCGTGCGCCACACGCTGATCAGCCTGCAGCGCGTGCTGGTCGGCTTCGCGGCCGGCACGCTGCTCGGCTTCGCGACAGGCGTCGCGCTCGGCCTGTCGCGCACGCTGGAAGCCTACGTACTGCCAAGCTTCAATGCGCTGGTGCAGATTCCGGTGCTCGGCTGGCTGCCGTTCCTGCTGCTGCTCGTCGGCGTCGGCGAACCGCTCAAGTACCTGCTGATCGCGCATGCGGCGCTCGTCCCCGTCACGCTGAGCACGTTGCAAGGGTTTCGCCAGACCCCGCCCGCGCTCGACGAAGTCGCTCGCGTGTTCGGCTATACGCGCCGGCAACGCATCGTGCACGTCGTGCTGCCTGCCGCGATCCCAACGCTCGCGACCGGCGTGCGGCTCGCATTCACGAAGTCGTGGCTCGCGCTCGTCGTCGTCGAACTCGTCGCGTCGTCCGAAGGGCTCGGCTACCTGATCGTGTACGGGCGGCAACTGTTCCAGCTCGATCTCGTGATGGCGGCCGTGATCGTCGTCGGGGCGGTCGGCCTGCTGATCAACCGGCTGCTCGACGCGCTCGAAGCACGCCTGCGCCGCGGCGTGCCGTCCGCGTTCCGCGGCTGAACCATCCGCCCTGCCCGCGCCACCGAAGGAGTCCCACCCTTGACGTATTCTGCTGCCGCGCCTGACGCCACCCCGCCTGCCACCACGGCCGCCCGCCGCCTGCGTGCGCCCGACTGGCGCGGCTTCGTGCTGCCGCTCGTCGCGTTCGCGCTGTGGTGGGCGATCGCTTCCGCGTACCTCGTGAGCAGCGGGCTGCTGGTCGGCCCGGCCGACGTGCTGCACACCGCATGGGCGCAGGCCACGAGCGGCGCACTCGGCCGCGCGCTATCCGCGTCGCTCGCGCGCGAAGCCTGCGGGTTCGCGCTCGGCGTGACCGGCGGGCTGCTGCTCGGCGCCGCGCTCGGGCTGTCGCGCGTCGCCGCGCGGCTGGTCGGCCCGAGCTTCGACACGTTCAAGCAGATCTCGCTGTTCGCGTGGATTCCGCTGATTTCCGTGTGGTTCGGCCTCGGCGACGTCGCCAAGGTCGTGTTCCTGTCGCTCGCCGCGCTGCTGCCGGTCGCCGCGCACACCTGCGACGGCATTCATGCGGTGCCGCGCGCGTATGTCGACGTCGCCCGTGCGCTGCGCTACTCGCGGCTCCAGCTCGTCCGCCACGTGATCCTGCCGGCCGCGCTGCCGTCGATCTTCACCGGGCTGTATCTCGGCCTGATCTATTCGTGGCTCGCGACGCTCGGCGCCGAATACCTGCTGGTCGCCGGCAGCGGGATCGGCAACACGCTGATCGACGGCAGCGAGCAGTTCCGGATGGATCTCGTGCTGTTCGGGATCATCGTCGTCGGCGTGACCGGCTGGGCTTTGAACGCGATCGCACGGGCGATCGAACGCAAGGTGCTGGCCCGGCGCGGCGACCTGCCGCGCTGATCGACCTTTCCTTCCCCGCCCCCTCTTCCTCGCACCGCCATGACGACCCTCGCCTCCGATTCGCTCGACATCCTCCACGTGAGCAAGCACTACGCGCAACGCGGCGCCGCGCTCGCCGTACTCGACGACGTATCGCTGCACGTGCGCGCCGGCGAATTCGTCACGATCGTCGGCGCGAGCGGTTGCGGCAAGTCGACGCTGCTGCGGCTGATCGCCGGGCTCGACACCGACTACGCGGGCGAGATCCGCGCCGGCGCCGAACGCGTGCGCGACACGTCGCTGCAGCGCGGGATCGTGTTCCAGGATCACCGGCTGTTCCCGTGGCTGACGGTCGCGCAGAACATCGAGGCCGCGCTGCGCAACGCGCCGCTCGACGCGGCCGCGAAGCGGCGCGCGGTGGCGGATCACATTGCGCTCGTCGGGCTGAACGGCTTCGAGCATGCGTATCCGAACCAGTTGTCGGGCGGGATGACGCAGCGCGTCGCGATCGCGCGCGGCCTCGTGAACCGCCCACGCGTGCTGTTGCTCGACGAGCCGTTCGGCGCGCTCGACGCGCAGACGCGCGCGCGGATGCAGAACGAACTGCTGCGCATCTGGGAACAGGAGCGCATCACGATGATCCTCGTCACGCACGATGTCGACGAAGCCGTGTATCTCGGCGACCGCGTCGTGACGATGGCGCCGCGCCCGGGCCGCATCGAGCGCATCGTCGAGGTCGCGTTGCCGCGCCCGCGCCGGCGCGATTCGCCGGAATTCGCGCGGTTGCGCGACACCGTGCTCGCCGATTTCGACGACAGCGAACCGCCCGGCGACGATCGCGCGGACGGCAAGCGCATCGACCCGCCGCGCCCGCACCGGATCGGCGAATGGCGGCTTGCGTGGTAACACGCATGACGAGCCAGTTGCTCAGCATGACGATGCATATCGATCATCGCTGCGCACACGCTAAGGTTGTGACGATTCATCGGTTCCGATTGCGCACGGTCCCTGCTTGAATGGAGACTCGACCGACCCGACTCCAGGAGACTCCCGATGTCCGAAGTCCAGCACGCCGCTCACCCGTCTTCGCATGCTTCGCACGCCGCGCCGCGCACGGCCGCCACGCCGCTCCAGCTTCGCCAGGTCGCCGGACGGATCGGCGCCGAGATCGCCGGCGTGCGGTTGTCGGGCACGCTCGACGACGCGACGTTCGACGCGATCCAGGCCGCGCTGCTGCGCCACAAGGTGCTGTTCTTCCGTGGCCAGCACCATCTCGACGACATCGCGCAGGAAGCGTTCGCACGCCGCTTCGGCAATACCGTCGCGCACCCGACCGTGCCGTCCGTCGACGGCAGCGCGCACCTGCTCGAACTCGATTCCGCGCACGGCGCCCGTGCCAATTCGTGGCACACCGACGTGACCTTCGTCGATGCGTACCCGAAGATCTCGATCCTGCGCGCGGTCGTGATTCCGCCGTTCGGCGGCGATACCGTGTGGGCCAACACGGCCGCCGCGTACACGCACCTGCCCGACCCGCTGCGCGCGCTCGCCGACACGCTGTGGGCGCTGCATACGAACGCGTACGACTACGCGTCGACGCACGTGCATGCCGACGATACGCAACTGAAGCGCTACCGCGAAGTGTTCACGTCGACCGTCTACGAAACCGAGCACCCGGTCGTGCGCGTCCATCCGGAAACCGGCGAACGCACGCTCGTGCTCGGGCATTTCGTGCAGCGACTCAAGGGGCTGTCGGCGCAGGATTCCGCGCACCTGCTGCAGGTGTTCCACGAACACGTGACGCGTCTCGAGAACACCGTGCGCTGGAACTGGCAGGAAGGCGACGTCGCGATCTGGGACAACCGCGCGACGCAGCACTACGCGATCAACGACTACGGCGATGCGCGCCGTGTCGTGCGCCGCGCGACCGTGCACGGCGACGTGCCGGTCGGCATCGACGGCCGCCAGAGCGTCGTGTTGAAGGGGCCGGGCGCGACGCTGCAATAACGCCCGCATCCCGCGGCGGCGGCGCGTTGTGCGCGCCGCCGTGCCTACCCCGCTTTCCGCCACCGGACACGCGACCATGCCCTTCCCGCCACCAGACCGACGCCTGCACGCGCCACGATGTCGGCCCGCCATCCCGTTCACTTCCGCCAGGAGCGTCGCATGAGCGCCCTACTCGAACCCGCCGCCCAGCCGGTCGACGTGATCCCGCTGTCCGCCCATATCGGTGCGGAAATCCGCGGCGTCGACCTCACGCAACCGTTGACCACGCCGCAGATCGCGGCGATCCGCGCCGCGCTGCTGCAATGGCGCGTCATCTTCTTCCGCGAACAGTTCCTCACGCACGAGCAGCACGTCGCGTTCTCCGCGCAGTTCGGCGAGCCGACGGTCGGCCACCCGGTGTTCGGGCACGTCGACGGGCATCCGGCCGTCTATTCGGTCGCCAAGCATCGCAAGGCGACGCGTTTCGAAGGCGAGCCGGTGCGCCGGCCGTGGACCGGCTGGCATACCGACGTGACGGCCGCCGTGAACCCGCCGTGGGCGTCGATCCTGCGCGGCGTGACGATCCCGCCGTACGGCGGCGATACGCACTGGACCAACCTCGTGCGGGCGTACGACACGCTGTCCGCGCCGCTGCGCGGCTTCGTCGACGGCCTGCGCGGCATTCACCGCTTCACGCCGCCGGCCGGTGCCCGCGCCACCGGCGCGTTCGACGACGCGGTCGAACGCCGCCCGCTCGTGACCGAGCATCCGCTCGTGCGCGTGCACCCGGAGACCGGCGAACGCGCGCTGTACGTGAGCCCGAGCTTCCTGAAATCGGTCGTCGGGCTGACGCCGCGCGAGAGCCAGGCATTGCTCGAACTGCTGTGGGAACACGTGACGCGGCCGGAATTCACGATCCGCTTCAAGTGGGAACCGCGCAGCATCGCGTTCTGGGACAACCGCGCGACCGCCCACCTCGCGCCCGTCGACATCTTCGATCTCGACTTCGACCGCCAGCTCTATCGCACGACGCTCACCGGCGACGTGCCGGTCGGCCCCGACGGCCGGCCGTCGGTCGCGCTCGAAGGCTCGCCGGTCGAAACCGCGGCGGCGGTCGCGCTCAACTGAACCGACCCGACCTGACGGCGGGAGCGGCCGGCGCGCACTGCGTCGCGCCGGCCTTTCCCGCCGTCACACCACGCGGTCGAACCCACCGTCCGCGCGGCTCCCCCGTCAATCCAGCCAGACCCCGTCGAAGCGGTGCCCGCCGAGCGGCGAGAACGTCAGCCCGTGTACGCGCTTGGACACCGGCAGCGACACGATCGACGTCGCGATCGGCGTGAACGGCACCTGATCCTTGAACACGACCTGCGCCTGCTCGTACAGCGCCGTCCGCTTCGCGACGTCCGCGTTGGAGCGCGCCGCGTCCACCAGCTTCTCGAAATCCTGGTTGCACCACTTCGCAAGATTGCTGCCGTGCACCGCATCGCAACCGAGCAGCGTGCCGAGCCAGTTGTCGGGATCGCCGTTGTCGCCCGACCAGCCGTACAGGATCGCGTCGTGCTGCCCGTCGTGCTTCGCGCGGCGGTTGTATTCGCCCCATTCGTAGCTGACGATCTTCGCGCGCACGCCGATCTTCGCCCAGTCCTGCTGGATCAGCTGTGCCATCAACTGCGCGTTCGGGTTGTACGGGCGCTGCACCGGCATCGCCCACAGCGTCAGGTCGAAGCCGTTCGGGAACCCGGCCTGCGCGAGCAGCGCCTTCGCGGCGGCCGGATCGCGCGGCGCATCCTTCAGGCGCGGGTTGTACGACCATTGCGCGGGCGGCATCGGGTTCGTCGCGATCTTCGCGTCGCCGTTGAACACGGTCTTCACGATCGCCGACTTGTCGATCGCGATGTCGAGCGCGCGCCGCACGTCGACGCGATCGAGCGGCGCATGCTGCGTGTTGTACGCGACGAAGCCGACGTTGAAGCCCATCCCCGAGAACAACGTCAGCTTCGGATCGCGCCGCACCGTGTCGAGATCGGCCGGCCGCGGGAACACCGACACCTGGCACTCGCCGGCCACCAGCTTCTGCAGGCGCGCGGCCGGATCGGGCGTGATCGCGAACACGAGATGGGCGAGCTTCACGTCGTCCGGCTTCCAGTAGTCGGGATTCGCGTCGTAGCGGATCAGTGCGTCCTTCTGGTATGTGCGCAGCAGGAACGGCCCGGTGCCGACCGGGAACTGGTTGATGTCGGCCTCGCGATGGCGCACCGCGAGCTGCGACGCATACTCGGCCGACAGGATCGACGCGAACGCCATCGCGAGATTGCGCACGAACACGACATCGGGCGTCTTCAGCACGAAGCGCACCGTGTAGTCGTCGACCTTGTCGATACGCGCGACGTTGCGGTCGAAACCGAGGTCGCTGAAATACGGGAAGCTGACCGGGTAGGCCTTGCGGAACGGATCGTCCGGGTCGAGCATCCGATGGAACGTGAAGACCACATCGTCGGCCTGGAACGGTCGCGTCGGCTTGAACCACGCGGTGGTCTGGAATTTCACGCCGTGCCGCAGGTGGAACGTGATCGTGCGCTGGTCGGGCGACACGTCCCAGCTCGTCGCGAGCGCCGGTTCGAGATCGAGCGTGCCGCGCTTGAACTGCACGAGCCCGTTGTAGACCGGGTACGTGCTCGCGTCGAAATCGGTGCTCGTCGTGTGCTGGCCCGGATCGAAACCGGCCGGGCTGCCTTCGGTGCAATACACGAGCGTCTTGCCGGCCGGCGCGGCGAGCGCCTGGGCCGCCGCGCCGGCGAGCAGCAGCGACGCCGCGAGGCAGCGCAGGGCCGTCGCGGCATGGGGGATGCCACGCGCACGACGCGCAGCAGGCGAAACGAAAGCGTTCTTCATGGTGGCGGAGATGAGAGAGGGCTGTCATGCACATGACGACCGCCGATCTTCGCGCGCCGCCCGCCGATCGCTTACCAATTAATTTCGCGTTGCTTATCGTCGTGGATGCATCCCGCTGCCCGTGCATGAAAACGTCCACGCGAGCGCCGGTCGGCCTGCTCGCCCCGTCGTCTTCCGGCCCCCTGCAGACTCGCGCGAAATGGCGCATCGTATCGGCTGGCCAACGCCGGCGCGCATCCTGCCGCGCCGCCGATTCCAGGAGGACTCACGATGCCTGTCAGCTCCGATACGTCCGCTCGCCCGGTGAAGACGCCGGGCCCCGATCACCCGATCACGGTCGAACCGCACCCGCGGCGCGTCGTGGTCAAGGCGGCCGGCAGGGTCGTCGCGGATACGCGCCGCGCGCTGGCGCTGCGCGAAGCCGCTTACCCGGCCGTGCTCTACATCCCGCGCGAAGACGCCGACCTGACGCTGCTGCAGCGTACCAATCACGCGACGTACTGCCCGTACAAGGGCGACGCCGCCTACTACTCGATTCCGGTCGGCGGCGAGCGCGCGGTCAATGCCGTCTGGACCTACGAGGCGCCCTATCCGGCCGTCGATACGATCCGCGGGCATCTCGCGTTCTATCCGGATCGCGTCGATTCGATCGAGGAAAGCCCGGCCGGCTCCGATTGAGGCTCGCGGCAGCCGTGCGTCGCGCGCCGGGCGGCCGCGCGTGCGACGCCGCGATGTCGCCTGCCCGGCCCGGTCCGCCGTTCCGGCGCGTGCCGCCCGGTTCCGGTGCTCGTCACCCGCCCGACCGACGCCACCGAGTCCGCCGCTGATTTGCATATGCGGATTCGTTGGTTGGCCGCCGGCCCGCGCGGCCGTATCGTCCTGAATCCGGCGCGGGCCGGCCCGTGGCGCGTATTGCCCGCGTCGGGCCCCGCCCTGCGCCGGCCGCGCCGCCTTTCGCGCAACCCGTGAACCCGCACGCAGGACGCCTCGATGAACGACACACCGCACGCAGACGTTGAATCGACACCGGCGAACCCGCATCGCCGCCAGTGGCTGCAAGGCGCGGCCGCCGGACTGGCCGGGCTCGCGCTCGGCCCGCTCGCGGGCCTGCCCGCGCACGCGCAAGACAGCGGCACGCGGCTGCGCATCGGTTTCCAGAAATACGGCAACTTCGTCGTGCTCAAGGCGCGCGGCACGCTGGAGAAGCGGCTCGCGAGCCAGGGCGTCACCGTGCAATGGCTCGAATTTCCGGCCGGCCCGCAGTTGCTCGAGGGCCTGAACGCCGGCGCGATCGACGTCGGCACGGTCGGCGAGACGCCGCCGATCTTCGCGCAGGCGGGCGGCGTCGATTTCGTCTACATCGGCAACGAGCCGCCCGCGCCGCAGGGCGAGGCGATCGTCGTGCTGCCCGATTCGCCGATCCGCACCGTCGCGCAACTGCGCGGCAAGAAGGTCGCGTTCAACAAGGGTTCGAACGTCCACTACCTGCTCGTGAAGGCGCTCGAACACGCGGGCCTGACGTACGCCGACATCCAGCCGATCTACCTGACGCCCGCCGACGCACGCGCCGCATTCGTGCAGCGCAGCGTCGATGCATGGGTGATCTGGGATCCGTACCTGGCAGCCGCCGAGCGGCAGATCGGCGCGCGCGTAATCGCGAACGGCGAAGGGCTCGTGCGCAATACGCAGTACTACCTCGCCGCACGCAAGTACGCGGCCGCGCACCCGCAGGTGCTGCGCGCGCTGCTCGACGAAGTCGACGCGGTCGACCGCTGGGCGCGCGACCATGTGCCGGAAGTCGCGGCGCAACTGTCGCCGCTCGTCGGCCTCGACGCGCCGACGCTCGAAGTCGCGCTCAAGCGCGCCGGCTACGGCGTGCAGCCGATCAGCGACGCGACGCTCGCGTATCAGCAGAACATCGCCGACGCGTTCAGCACGCTGAAGCTGATTCCGGGCAAGCTGTCGGTGGCGAGCGCACGCTGATGCACGGCGCGGTACGCATGCGTCAGCGCACCGGTGCGGAGCCGATGCGCCGCCATTCGTCGTAGTCGGTCACGAGGCCCGCTTCGTCGACCGCGATATCGGCCGCATACGTGCCGCTTTCGTAGCGGTACACGTGTTCCGCCGTGCGTGTATAACGCTGCTCGCCCCGCACGACCTCGAAATCCGGAAAACGCAGCCACGCGGTATGGATCACGGCGGTCTCGCCGACGGCCAGCCCGAGCCGCCGGATCGGCAGCGTATTCGTCGACGGACTGAACCCGAGATCGAGGTCGGTCGCGCCCGCGAGCGCCGGTAGGTCGACGCCGTCGATCGTCCACCGCCCGGCGTCGCACGCGATCGCCCACTGCCGCGGCGGCTGCGTGCCGCCCCATTGCGTGATGCGTGCCGAGCGCGTGCGCCAGTCGACGCCGCATGCGATCGCGTATTCGATCCGAAACGGCGCACCGTCGATCGCACCCGCCACCGATCCCGACAGGTCGATTCCCGTTCGCGACTCGACGAGCCGACACCATTCGGCGGCCTGCCACGTCTGCACGATCTGCCATGCGACGCAGCGTGTGCGCACCGCTTCATCCTGTTGCGTCATGTCGTCGTCTCCAGTCGTTCGCACGGAAGCGGATTGTCGCGCATCGCGCTGGCGAACACACGCGGCATCGGCAACCGATGGTCAGTATCGGTTCGCCGCGCACCTTCCGGCCGCCCTGCTTTGGTACCATCCGTCGATCGGCATCAACCGGAACCGGACAAGGGGCGCGACTTCATGGATTTGCTGGCGACGATGCGTATCTACGTCAGGGTCGTCGAGCGCGGCACGATGTCCGGCGCGGCGCGGGATCTCGACATGGGCCAGCCGGCTGTCAGCGAGCGCATCGAGCGACTCGAGAAGCATCTCGGCACGCGGCTCCTGTTGCGCAGTGCGCGCACCCTCGTATGCACGGAAGAAGGCCGGATCTTCTACGAACGCAGCAAGGCGCTGCTCGACGCGGCCGACGATGCGGTCGCCTCGGTCTCGAAGACGGAAAACACACTCGACGGCACGATCCGGCTCGCGGCGCCGCAATGCGTCGGCGAGGTCGTGCTGCCCGGCGTGCTGATGCATGTCCGCAGCGCGTATCCGGGCCTGCACATCGATCTGGTCTTGAACGACGACATCGTCGATCCGGTCACGGAAGGGGTCGACATCTCGATCCGCGTCGGCCAGCTCGGCGACGGCGGGTTCGTCGCGCATCCGGTCGGCGCGGTCGGCCGCCGGCTCGTCGCCGCGCCGTCGTATCTCGAGCGGCACGGCCCGATCGACACGACAACCGATCTCGCGAACCATCCGTTCATCCGCGTGAAAGGGGTCTTCGCCAGCGAACGACTACCGCTGCAGCGCGAAGGCGACGCGCTCGAAACCGTGCGCATCCGCACGATCATGACGACGAGCCACTGGCGCCCGATGTTCGACACGATCGTGGCCGGCGGCGGCATCGGCGTGGTCCAGCAGCCGGCCTGCGCCGACGCGCTCGCGGCCGGCACGCTCGTCGAGCTCCTGCCGCAGTACGCGATTCCCGACTTCGCGCTCAACGTGCTCGTGCACGCGCAGCGGCCGCTGCCACCGCGCGTGCGGGCCGTCGTCGACCTGCTGAAGCAGGACCTTCCGCCGCTGCTGGCCCGCCCTGCCCGATAACGGCGGCGACGGCCGCCCCCATCACGCCTGCAGCGACTTCCCCGGCTCCTTCACGTGCGCATCGACTTCCATCTGGTAGAAGCGCGCGCTGACGAAGCCGAACAGCGTCCAGCCCAGGAACACGCACAGGCCGCCGAGCATCAGCGCCTGCTCGCCCGAGCTGAACAGCGCATAGAAGCTGTACGCGGTCGCGACCATCGCAATCACGTTCGTCAGCAGCGCCTTGGCCGGCGGCACCTTCGCGACCTTCTGGATCGTAATCAGCGCGGCCATCGACATCACGTAGGGCACGAGGTTGGTGACGACCGCGAGATCGACGATCTTCTGGAACTGACTGCTCAGTTCCGGGCTGATCGTCATCAGCGCGAGCGCGACCTGCGCGACCAGCAGGATCACCATCCCGACGATCGGCGTGCCGGTGCGCGTCGCCCGCGCGAACACCGGCAGGAAGTAGCCGACATCCGCCGAGCTCTTGAACACCTGCGCGACCGTGAACTGCCAGCCGAGCAGCGAGCCGATGCACGCGATCACCATCAGCGCGGTGACGATCGTGCCAACCGTCGGCGTGAACATCGTCGCGAACGCGATGCCGAACGGCGCGTTCGACGCCGCGAGGATCGCATTGGGTACGATCCCCGCGATCACGTTGGTCGACACGATGTAGAAGATCGCCGACGCGATCGTGCCGCCGAGCACGGCGATCGGCACGTTGCGCTCCGGATTCTCGACGGCGTCCGAGTTCGCGCACGCCGATTCGAGCCCGAGGAACGCCCACAGCGTCACCGCGATCGAGCTGCCGACGGCCGGCCCGAACGGCATGTTGTGCGGATTCCACGCGGCGCCCCAGGTCGCACCGCTGAACCAGAACCAGCCGATCAGCGACACGACGACGACCGGAATGATCACGCCCCACACGGTCACCGAGCCGATCCGGCCGGTGATGCGCGAGCCGCCGAAGTTCGCGACCGTCGTGAGCACGAGCAGGAAGATCGTCCACAGGCAGGTCTGCAGCGGCGACAGCGTCGCGTCGAACAGCACGGTGCCGTAGCCGACCGCCGTGACGCCGATCGCGACGTTGGCGATCACGAGCGACAGCCCGTACGTGTAGTTCGCCATGTAGTTGCCGGCCTTGCCGAACGCGTATTCCGCGTAGCCGCCCATCCCGCCCGGCTTGCGGCTCAGCATCCCGCAGCGGGCGAACGCATAGGCCAGCGCGAGCGAGCCGCCGGCCGTGACGATCCACGACAGCAGCGAGATCGTGCCGACCTGCGCGAGCTTCGACGGCAGCAGGATGATGCCGGAGCCCATCATGTTGACCGCCGTGAGGATGGTCAGCTGCCAGACATTCATCCGGTTCTTCGGCGCGGCCGCCGAGGCCGCGCCGGACATGCGCGCTGTGTTTTCCATGATGTCGATCCTTCGATGTGAGGCCGCCGAGCGGCCGGTCGCATGTTCGTCCGTTCGTCCGGCCGGATGCTCAGGCCGTCAGGCAGGTCACGCGGTACGTGCCGTCTTCCACTTCCACGCCGTGCGTGTCGTGCGCGAAGCCCGGGAAGCGCCGGTCGTACGCTTCGAGCGCCTTCAGATAGCCGAGCACCGGGCCGCCGGCCGGCCCCGCGTTCTCGCCCGGCATCAGCAGCGGAATGCCCGGCGGATAAGGCACGACGCCGGTGGCGACGGTACGTCCGGCCAGCTCTTCGAGCGTCACCTGCTCGACGCGGCCCTGCACCAGATGCTCGTACGCGCGTACCGGGCTCATCTCCGGCTTCGGCAGGATCGAGAAGGCTTCCGACATCAGCCGCGTCGTGCCGAGCTGCTCCATCGCCGCGAACATCGTGTCGGCCAGGTCTTTCAGCCCCATGCCCGCATAGCGCGAACCATGTTCCTTCACGAGCGACGGAATCGCCATGTCGAGCGACAGGTTCGCGTCGTAGTCGCGCTTGAAATCGCACAGCGCGCTGACGAGCGAGCCCCACTTGCCCTTCGTGATACCGATCGAGAACAGGAACAGGATCGTGAAATCGGTCGTCTTCTCGACGACGATCCCGCGCGCATCGAGATACGCGGTCACGACGCTCGCCGGAATGCCCACCGGCATCAGGCCGCCGGCCGGCGCGACGCCCGGCGTGACGATCGACACCTTGATCGGATCGAGCATGCAGTAGCCGTCCTCGATATTGCCGAAGCCGTGCCATTGCGCGCCGGGACGCAACACCCAGCACGACGGGTCGCTCGCGAGCAGCTCGGGCGGCGCATCATGGAACGGCAGCGTGCGGCCCGTGCGCGTCTCGAGCACGGTGTCGGGCTGCCAGCATTCGAAGAACCAGTCGCCCTTCGCGCTGAACTCGCCGTTCATCCGCGCGATCATCTGCCGGAATGCGACGGCCTCCTCGATCGACTCGTGCGTGAGCGCCGCGCCGCCGGGGCCGTCCATCATCGCGGCCGCGACGTCGTTCGACGCGATGATCGCGTAGTTCGGCGACGTCGACGCGTGCATCATGAACGTTTCGTTGAACTGGGCATGCGGAATCGGGTTGCGGCCGTCGCGCACGTGGATGTACGACGCCTGCGACAGCGCGGTCAGCAGCTTGTGCGTCGACTGCGTCGCGAACACCGTCGGACGGTCCGCACGATGGTCGCGCGGGTCGCCGTGCATTGCATGGCGATCACGGTAGATCGGGTTGAAACGCGCGTAGCCGTACCAGGCTTCGTCGAAATGCAGCCGGTCGACGCTCGCGCCGAGCAGTTCTTCGACGCGCGCGACGTTGTAGCACAGGCCGTCGTACGTCGAGTTGGTGACGATCGCATGCTTCGGCTGGCGGTCGGCGAGCTCGGCCGCGAGCGGGTTCGACGCGATCGCCTCGCGGATCGCCGTCTGCGTGAGGCGCTCCGATGCGATCGGCCCGATGATCCCGTAGCGGTTGCGTGTCGGCACGAGGTAAGTCGGGATCGCGCCCGACATCGTCATCGCATGCTCGGCCGACTTGTGGCAATTGCGATCGCACAGCGCGATCTGGTCGCGGCTCACGCTCGCCATCAGGATGATGCGGTTCGACGTCGACGAGCCGTTGGTCACGTGATACGTGCGATGCGCGCCGAACACGCGCGCCGCGTAGCGCTCGCTTTCGCCGATCGGGCCCGAGTGGTCGAGCAGCGAGCCGAGCTCGCCGACCGAGATCGACAGGTCGGAACGGAACAGCGCTTCGCCGAAGTATTCGAAGAACGCGCGGCCGACCGGCGATTTCAGGAAGCCCGTGCCGCCCGTGTGGCCGGGCGTATGCCACGAGTATTCATAGACGCGCGAGAATTTCGCGAGCGCGCCGAACATCGGCGGCAACACGGTGGCGCGATAGCGTTCGATCGCCGCATGGATGCGCCCGCCGATGAAGTCGGCCGTATCTTCGAGCAGCCACACGAAATCGTCGACCTGGCCCATCACCGCGGACGGCACCGTCGACGCGACGCTGCGGTCGGCCAGCAGGAAGATCGGCACGTTGCCGTTGCGATGCCGGACCGCGTCGACCACGGCCTCGGACGGCCCGTGGCCGTCCACGCCGAGATCCCAGTCGAGCAGCACGCACTGGATCGACGGGTCGGAACGGATCAGCATGATCGCGTCGTCGGCCGAGGTTGCCGTAAGCACGTCGATGTCGCGCTGCGCGAGCTCCGCGCTCAGCGTGCGGACCGCTCGCCCGGTCGCGGTTTCCTGGGTGATCTCGTCGTCGACCAAAAGCGCGCGCATGCCGAGACGGCGAATGCCACCGACGGACGTATTCATGTTGTTGCCCTCGTTGTTCCGATGCTTCGTTGGGGTGATGCGTCTCACGAGCACGCGGACAGCAGGCCACGGGCGGCGGCGTGAGACGCTCGCAAATCCGATTTGATTCGCCATCCAATTCGGTGCCGACTATGCCATAGATGCCATTCGATGAACAGCAGGCGATTCGGCGAAACTGGTAGCTGTTTTCAAATAGTATTTCACGATTGGTTCATTTTGATGTGCATTGCAGCATGCCAATTCCTGATTATTTGATCATTCTCATCCTGCACTGAGATTGTCGATTCAGGTCGATTGAATTTGCGTGGTTTTGTTGCTACGATCGGCTGCGCCGTGCATTGACCGATAGCGGCTGTGCCTCGCCGGACAAGGCTTCTTCGTGCGGCGCGCCAATCGGCATTCAGCATTCCGCGGGAGCATTTCAATCGGCTGCAGCGCGTATCGGATTACGCGGATTACGCAGCCGTGCGAATGCGGCTCCCGCATCCGCACATTTACGGGAGAGTTCGCGTGAGCCTGTTGAAAATCGCAGTCGAGCCGGCGCTGATTGGCGCCTTCCTCACCACGCATGAACAGGTCGATGTATTTCAGACCGATTTCACGAATATCGCGGCAATCGTCGTCGGAATCGAATCGGCGCAACAGGTGCTTAAAACCGTCGAAAAAACCGGGTTCGCGATTCCATTCTTCATTGCGGTCGAGCCCGACCAGGAAGTGCCGCCGTCGATCCTGCCGAGCGCGAGCGGCGTGATCCAGCTCCGCCACGGCGGCCGCCACTACTACGGCCGGCAGATCTCCGCCGCCGCCGACATCTACAGCGAGAACCTGCTGCCGCCGTTCTTCAAGGTGATGCGCGAATACGTGCAGCGTGGCTACGTCGAGTTCGACTGCCCGGGCCACCAGGGCGGCCAGTTCTTCTCGAATCACCCGCTGGGCCGGATGTTCTTCGACTTCTTCGGCGAAACGATCTTTCGCGCCGACCTCTGCAACGCCGACGTCCGGCTCGGCGACCTGCTGATCCACGAAGGCCCCGCGCTGGAAGCGCAGCGCAATGCCGCGCGGATCTACAACGCGGACAAGACCTACTTCGTGCTGAACGGCACGTCGACGTCGAACAAGGTCGTCACGAGCGCGCTGCTCGCCCCCGACGATCTCGTGCTGTTCGACCGCAACAACCACAAGTCGGTACACCTCGGCGCGCTGGTGCTGTCGGGCGCGCGGCCGGTCTACCTCGAAACCGCGCGCAACGCATGGGGCCTCATCGGCGGCGTCGACAGCGCGGCGCTCGACGAAGCCCGCATTCGCGACGCGATCCGCGACGTCGCGCCGGAGCGCGCCGACCGGCCGCGCCCGTTCCGGCTCGCGGTGATCCAGCTCGGCACCTACGACGGCACGATCTACAACGCGCGCGAGATCGTCGACCGGATCGGGCACCTGTGCGACTACATCCTGTTCGATTCGGCGTGGGTCGGCTATGAGCAGTTCATCCCGATGATGCAGGACTGCTCGCCGCTGATGCTCACGCTCGGCCCCGACGATCCCGGCATCTTCGTCACGCAGTCGGTGCACAAGCAGCAGGCCGGTTTCTCGCAGACGTCGCAGATCCACAAGAAGGACAGCCACATCGAAGGCCAGAAGCGCTTCTGCGATCACCGGCGCTTCAACAACGCGTACATGATCCACGCGTCGACGAGCCCGTTCTACCCGATGTTCGCGGCGCTCGACGTGAACGCGCAGATGCATGCGGGCCCGGCCGGCAAGCGCCTGTGGCGCGACTGCGTCGCGCACGGCGTCGATGCGCGCAAGCTGCTGATGAAGACCTGCCGCCAGATTCGCCCGTTCGTTCCGCAACAGATCGACGGCCGCCCGTGGGCCGATTACCCGACCGAGCAGATCGTCGACGACCTGCGCTTCTTCCGCTTCCACCCGACCGATACGTGGCACGGCTTCGAAGGCTATGCGGACGACCAGTATTTCGTCGATCCGTGCAAGCTGCTGCTGACGACACCCGGCATCGATCCCGACACGCACGAATATGCGTCGTTCGGCGCGCCAGCGCCGATCCTGGCGCGCTACCTGCGCGAGCACGGCGTCGTGCCCGAGAAGGCCGACCTGTACACGATCCTGTTCCTGCTCACGCCGTCGGAAAGCTTCGGCAAGCTGCAGCATCTGGTCGCGCACCTCGCGCAGTTCGAACGGCATCTCGACCAGGACACGCCGCTGCGCGAAGCGATTCCGTCGCTGTGCGAAGCGTATCCGGAGCTGTACGGCAACATGCGCCTGCGGCAACTGTGTCAGCGGATGCACGACTTCTACCGCAGCCACGACATGAAGCATCTGCAGAAGCTGATGTTCCGGCGCGCGCAATTCCCGAAGCAGGCGATGTCGCCGCAGGCCGCGAATGCCGAGCTGATCCGCAACAACGTCGAGCTCGTCACGCTCGATCGCATCGAAGGCCGGATCGCGACCGAAGGCGCGCTGCCCTACCCGCCCGGCATCTTCTGCGTGGTGCCCGGCGAAGTATGGGGCGGCCCGGCGCTCGACTACTTCCGCGCGCTCGAAGCCGGGATCAACGCGCTGCCGGGTTTCGAGCCGGAAATCCAGGGTGTCTATCTGCAAACCCTGCCGGATGGCACGAAGCAGGCGTCGGCGTACGTCGTGGCAGCCGGCGCCGACGCGTCACGCGCGTAACCCGACCGGTGGCGGCGTGGCCCGTGCGGCAAACGGCGCGCGCATCGTGAAGGCGCCGCCTCGCCGATCGCGCGGTCGGCGTGTATCATCGCCGCCATCATGCCGATCCGTTCGCTCCGTCCGCTGCTGACCGCCGCCGCCCTCTCCGTCTCCGTTGCGTCACATGCGCAGCAGGTCGGCGTCGTCGCGTTCGGTGTCTACTACACGCCGAACGCGCACCTGACGGCCGGCACATCGCTGCAGATCCTGCCGGACGACGACAAGGGTATCGCGCACTGCTGCGCCACGATTACCGGGCCGGCGAGCAAGCCGGCCAATCAGATATACGACAACCTGCACGACGACCGGAGCGAAGGCCGGACGATCGCCGCGTATGCACTGTCGCTGCCGAAGTCCGTGCCGGCGGACGCGAGCGGCTTCGGCGTCGTCGGCACCGCTCGCTTCGTGCGTCAGGGTGCCCACCCGGAAGCCGTACTCGACGGCGGTCTGCCGCTCGCGTTCTCGACCTGCACGTCGACGGAAGGCACGCACTATCTCGGACGCAAGGTCAGCAACGGCAAGTTGCTCGTACACCTTTATCAATACTTCGATGGCGACCTCGAGCCGACCTGCAAGGATCGCGACCTGAAGTAACGCAGTGCGGCATGCAAACGACAATGTGCCATCGCCCGCCTGCCGTCGAAACGCCGCCGCGTTACCACGCCTGCCGGTAAATCTCCAGCGCGTCGGCCTCCGTCACCTCGCGCGGATTGTTCACGAGCAGGCGCGTCTGCAGCATCGCGTCCGACGCCATCCTCGGCAGGTCACGCTCCCCGATACCGACCTCGCGCAGCGTGCGCGGGATGCCCGTCGCGACGATCAGCCGGTCGATCTCGGCGATCAGCGCGTGCGTGCGCGCTTCATCGCTGCCCGTCGCCGACGGCGCGACGATCGCCGCGAGCTCCGCATACAGCGGCGCGGCAGCCGACGCGTTGAAACGCAGCACGTGCGGCAGCACGAGCGCATTCGACAGCCCGTGCGGCACATGGAAGATTCCGCCGACCGGATAGGCCAGCGCATGCACGGCCGCGACCGGCGCATTCGCGAACGCCTGCCCCGCGAACATCGCACCGACCAGCATCGCCTCGCGCGCGTCGCGGTTGCGGCCGTCGTCGCACGCCGCGAGCAGGTTGCGCGACAGCAGCGTCAGCGCGTGCACGGCCAGCATGTCGGACACCGGGTTCTTCAGCCGCGCGGACGTGTACGCCTCGATCGCATGCACCATCGCGTCGATCCCCGTCGCGGCCGTGGCGGCACGCGGCAGGCCGAGCGTCAGTTCGGCGTCGAGGATCGCGACGTCCGCGAACAGGTGCGGCGACACGACGCCCATCTTGCGCGCCTCGCCGACCGTGACGATCGACACGGCCGTTACTTCCGAACCGGTGCCGGCCGTCGTCGGCATCTGCACGAGCGGCAGCCGCGCGCTCGTGACCTTGTCGACGCCGTACATGTCGGCCAGCGCCTGCTGCCCCGGCGCGAGCACCGCGATCAGCTTCGCGACGTCCATCGACGATCCACCGCCCAGGCCGAGCACGATCTCGGCATCGGCCGCGACGGCCCGCTCGGTCGCCTCCAGCACGACGTGCTCGGGCGGATCGGCGATCACGTCATCGATCACGGTGACGTGCCAGCCGTGCGCGGCGAGGCTCTCCAGCGCGGGCGCGAGCATGCCGCTGCGATGCAGGAACGCATCGGTGACGACGCACAGCCGCACGAGCGCCGGAAAGCGTTCGCGCAACAACGCGCCGAGCCGGCGCGCGGCGCCGAATTCGACGACCTGCGTCGGAACGGTACGGAATTGAAACGGGTTCATCGGGTGCCTCCCGGTGGCGTCGCCGTGCCGGTGTCCGGCTGCACCATGTAGCGCGACACGTCGCGGCGATCGAGCAACGGAATGATCGCGCCGATCGCGATCTGCTGGAAATGCGGCGTTTCCCGATGCACGTCGAGGCCGTCCGCGTCGCGGTAGCGTTCGAGGATCACGATGTGGTCGGGGTCTTCCGGCGACCGGAAATACGCATAGTCGAGATTCTTCGGCTCGGCGCGCGTCGCGGGCGCGAGTTGCGCGAGCAATTCGATCACGCGGTCGGCGTTGCCGGGTTTTGCGTGGTAATGCGCGATGACTTGCAGGTAAGGCTCGTTCATGTTGCGCTCCGTGTTCGACTGGGGGCCGTCACGCGGACGGGTCGAAATTCCACCATGCGCTGTCGCTCGTCGACACCGCGACCGCGCCGTGCCGTCTCGCGCTGCGCACGTCGTCCGCATTGCCGACGAAGCCCGACGCGACGATCGGCGGCAGCGCCTGCCGGTCGGCTTCGCTCAGGTGCGCGAGCATCGGCGCCGGCATCAGTTGCACGAGGTTCGGATCGCTCTGCTCGATCGCCTTCACGCTGCGCGGCCACGTCGAGCGGTCGGTCACGAACACCTTCTGCATCGTGATCAGCCCGGCGCGGTTCGCACGCTGGATCGTCGCGACGCGCGTCGACACGAGGCTGGCAGCGCCGATATCGGCCAGATATTCGACGCCGCCCTTGTCTTGCGACAGCCCGTCGCAACTGTCGATGTTGACGATCACGAACTTGCCGGCCCGGGCGAGCGCCACGACCACGGCCTGCAGCCGGCGCAGATCGACGTTCGCGACGATGCCGACCTCGGCCGCGCTGTCGATGAAACTGTCGGCCTGCTCGACGCCGTACAGCGTGGCGATGACGGGATGACGGGCGAGACGCGCGCCCAGCGACTTGTCCATGACGTTTACCGGTCGACTTGCGGGCCAGTCTCGTCGCCGAGACCGAGCTTGCCGGGGTTGAGGAGTTGTTTCGGATCGAGCGCGCGCTTCACCATCTGCAGCACCGGGAACGCCGTGCCCAGCGAATCGCGCATGTACGGCGAACGCAGCAGCCCGACGCCGTGGTGATGACTCAACGTCGCATTGTATTGGATCAGCACGGCGTTCGCCGCGTCCCACGCCGCGCGGTACCACGCGGCCCGCTCGGCCACCGCGACCTCGCCGCGCAGCGAAAAATACAGGCATGCGCCGTCCGCGTACGCATGCGACTGGTGTGCGGATCCGGCCAGCGTGCCCGGCACGGCCTGCAGCGCGGCTACCACGTCGCGATAGATCGCCGCGAGGTCGCGCCAGCGGCCGCACATCTCCAGCGTATCGGCGACGAAGCCCGGGCTGCGCTTGAAGCCTTCCGCGCTCTTGCCGGTCAGGTAGCGCGTGTCGAGCCACTTCTCGAAGATCGCGTCGCCGTCGAGCTTGCGTCCGCTTGCGTCGCACGTGCGCGCGCTGATCGCCATCACCGCGTCGACGATTTCCTGCGTGCCTTCGTCGGCGATCAGCAGCACGTTCGTCTCCGGCAGCCCGAACTGCACGCCGCTTTCGAGTTCGTCGTAGAGCCGCAGCGCGGCCGGGTTCGCGCCGCGCTGCAGGATCTCGCGGCACGCGTCGAGGCCGGCCGCGAACGTGTCGAAACCGTACGCGATCGCGCGGCCGTAGTCGGGCAGCCGATGCAGCTTCAGGCGCGCGCGCACGATGATGCCGAGCGTCCCTTCGCTGCCGATGAACAACTGCTGCAGATCGGGTCCGACCGCCGCGCGCGAATGGCCGCCCAGCGTGACCAGGCTGCCGTCCGCGAGTACCACGTCCATCCCGAACACCATGTCCTCGATCTTGCCGTAGCGCGTGGACAGCTGCCCCGCGCCGCGGCACGCGATCCAGCCGCCGACCGTGCTGATCCCGAACGACGACGGCCAGTGCCCCATCGTCAGCCCGTGCTCGCGCTGCAGCGTCGCCTCGAACACGTCGCCGAACAGGCCGGCCTCGACGTCGACGATCTGGCTCTCGGCGTCGACGCCGATCAGCCGGTTCAGCCCGCACACGTCGAGCACGATACCGCCGCGCACGGGCAGCGCCGCGCCCGTCACGTTGCTGCGGCCAGCCGACGCCGTCACCGGAATCTTCGCCGCATGCGCGATGCGCATCACGGCCTGTACCTGCTCGACCGTCGACACGCGCACGACGACCGCATGCGGCGTCGCGGGCCGTCCGCCCGTCTCCGCGACCATCGACGCGGCCCACCAGTCGCGCGTCCACGCGACCACGTCGGACGGCTGCGCGAGCACCTCGTCGGCCACCGCGCGCAGCGCATCGAGCTGCTGCGGCGACACGGCGACCGGTGCGCGCTGCATGCCGGCCTCGGGCGGCGTGCTGCCTGCAGCCGGCAGGGTCTGCGCGTATGGCGGCGGCGTATGCGCGCCGACGATGTAGTTGCCGCGGTTGTAGCCGCGCTTGATGGCTTCCTTGCTGATCATTCGTGTTCTCCCATGAGGATGGCTTTTTCGAGGGCAACGGCGGCGACGTAGTCGCGCACCTGGCTGGCGACGGCCGCATCGGACAGGCCGAGCTCCGCCTTGAGGATTTCCCCGACGCGCTGCGCCGCGCGCGCCGACGCGTCGCGCGCCATCAGCCGCGCGCGGGTGCGGCGCGACAACACGTCGTCGACGCTGCGTGCGAATTCGTGACGCGCGGCATAGAGCACTTCCGCTTCGCTGTACGGCAGCCCGTCGACGATCGGCGCGAGCAGCGACGGCGTCGCATCGGCGAGATCGCCGACGAAACGCGCCTCGGTGCCGTAGCGTTCGCCGAGATGCGCGGCGAGCCCGCCCGACGCGACGATCGCCTGCGGGTCGTAGCCGGCCGCGCCGAGCAGGTACGCCGATTTCGTGCGGCAACGCGTGCGGCGGCCGAGCAGCTTGCCGACCGTATCGATCGTCTGCTCGGCCATGTGCCGCGACGTCGTCAGCTTGCCGCCGACGATCGTCACGAGCCCGTCGGGCGCGACATGGATCTCGTGATTGCGCTTCATCTCGATCGTCTTGCCGCCGGGCGGCCCGACGAGCGGCCGGCAGCCGGCGATGCTGCCGACCACGTCGTCCGCATTCAGGTCGACTTTCAATGCGGAACGCGCGCCTTCGAGCAGGAAGTCGAGTTCCTGCCGCGTGCAGTGCACGTCGTCGAGATCGCCGTCGTAGTCTTCGTCGGTCGTGCCGAGATACGACACGTTGCCCCAGCGCGTGATCGTCGCGCGGCGGTTGCGGCCCGGCACGGGAATCGTCACCGTGCAGTCGTTGCGGATCTTCAGCCACGGTATCGCGACATGCACGCCCTTCGCGGGCCGCACCTGCAACGCGGCCGTGTCGCCCTTGCGCGCGCCGGTCCAGTCGCGCAGCCAGACGCCGGTCGCCATCACGACCACGCGCGCCCGCACTCGCCGCTCGCGGCCGTCGGCATGCACGATCGCGCCGTCGACCTTGCCGTGGCCGTCGCGCGTCAGCTCGACGACGCGCGCATGGTTCGCCACCGCCGCGCCGTGAAACGCAGCCGTGCGCACGAGGTTCAGCGTCAGGCGCGCATCGTCGACGCGTGCGTCGAAATACAGGAAGCCGCCGGTCAGGTACGTCTCGTTGAAGGTCGGACAATGCGACAGCACCTCAGCCTTCGTCAGCTTCTGGTGCAGGATGCCCTCGCGCCAGCCGCCGGCGATGTCGTAGGTCCACAGCAGGCTTTCGAACGCTTTCGCGAGACGCCGGTCGAACACGCCTTCCTGCTCCATTACCGGAAACAGGAACGGCAACCGCTGCACGAGATGGCGCGCGTTGCGCCGCAACCGCTGCCGTTCGAGCAACGAATGGCGCACGAGGCCGAGATTGCCCTGCTCGATATAGCGCAGCCCGCCATGCACCATCTTCGACGATTTCGACGACGTGCCCGACGCGAAATCGCTCTTCTCGACGAGCGCGACGCGCAGCCCGCGCAGGCTCGCGTCAAACGCCGCATACGCGCCCGTCACGCCACCGCCGACGATCAGCACGTCGAACGTGTCCGTCTCGAGCCGCGCCAGATGCTCGTCGCGGTTCACGCGCAGCGGCTCGGTGCCCGTCATGCCGGCCCGGTCCGCCTGCGCTTTTCTGGAAGGAAAAAACATCATGCTGGTCGTTCTCCGTGCTTACGCATGAGCGAAATCGGCCGCGTGCGCGAGCTCGGATGCGATCCGCGCATGCCAGGCCGCGCGCCGGCGCTGCCGGCTGTCCGCATCGATCGATGGTTCGAACACCGCGTCGGTGTCCAGCGTCGCGCGGGCCGCATCGAGCGATTCCCACAGCAGCCCCGACGCACCCGCGAGGAAGGCCGCGCCGCGCAGGCTCGCGCGGTCGCCTTCGCGCATCCGGCGCACGGGCACGCCGCTCACGTCGGCCTGGATCTGCAGTAGCGTGTCGCTGCCCGCGAGGCCGCCGCCGACGATCAGCTCGGACACGTCGGCCCGCGCGACGGCTTGATTGGCCTCCAGGCACGACGCGACCGAATGCGCGATACCTTCGAGCACCGCGTACGCCACCTCGGCCTGCGTCGTCGCGATCGAGATGCCCGACAACAACGCGCGCGCGTTCGGCTCCATCCGCGGGACGCGCAGGCCGGTGAGCGCCGGCACGAACGTCACGCCGCGCGCCGACTGCACCGTGCCGGCCAGCGTGCTGATCTGCGCCGGATCGTCGAACCAGCGCAGTTTTTCGCAGACCCAGCGCAACGCCGAGCCCGTCGTCGCGACAAAGGTTTCGAGCGAGTAATGCGACACGCCGCCGTGCCGCCGCGCGGTCATCGCCAGCGTGCCGTCATGCGCGTGACCGGGTTGTGCGTGCGATCCGGCGTCGGGCCGCGCCGTGCCGGTCAGCAGGTCGACGAAGCTGCCGGTGCCGTGTACGCACATCGCCTGGCCACGCTCGACGCAGCCGAGACCGACCGCACCCGCGAACTGGTCGCCCGCACACGCGAGGATCGGCACGTCGATACCGAGCACGTCTTCGCGCGTGCGGCCGAATGCGTCGGCGTCCTCGCGTAACGCCGGCAACAACTCGCGCGGAAAGCCCAGCGCGTCGAGCCACGGCTCGAAATAGCGATGGTCGCCGAGCAGGTACGCGCTGGCGGAGGTCGCGTTGGTCGGTGTCGTCACGCACTCGCGCGCATCCGACAGATGCCACAGCAGCCACGTATCGATCGTCCCGAACGCGAGACAGCCGGCGCGATGCGCATCGGCAACCGCCTGCGACGTACGCATCTGGTGCACGGCCCACAGATACGGCGAACGCACGCCGGCCGGTCGGCCGACCTGCGGCACGAGCACGCGATCCCAGTCGGCCGCGAGACGGTCGAGCTCGGCGGCATGACGCGTGTCCTGCCAGACCATCGCGGGCACGAGCGCGCGCCCGGTCCGCGTATCCCACAGCACGGCGGTCGCGCGCTGCGTTGCGAGCGCCAGCGCGACGATGCACACCCCCTGTTCACGCGCTTGCGCGAGCGTCGCGCGGCAGACTCCGAGCGTCTTGTCGAGGATTGCATTCGCATCCTGTTCGACGACGCCCGGCCGCGGACTCTCGATCGACAGCGGCAGGTATTCAAGGCACGACACGTGCCCACTCGCGTCGACCAGCGCGGCACGTGTACCGGACGTGCCTTCGTCGATGGCGAGAATGACGTTTCGGGAATCGGTCATCGCGGCGTTTTCTCGATGGCGGGTTTCAGGTAGGCCGACGTGACGCGTGCGTCGTCGCCGAAGTGCGGCGCGTCGGGTTCGTTGTCGGGATTGATCGTCGTGCGCGTCGGATCCCAGCGGATCGCGAAGCAGATCGCGCTCGCGACGCACGGCACGATCGCCAGGATCAGGAACGTGTGCTCGAGGCCGTAGCGCGCGCGAAACAGCGGAAAGATCAGCAGGCCGAGCGCCGCGCCGATCGAGCCGAGCGCGCCGACGATGCCGTTCGCGCCCGCGCGCAGCTCGCCGCGAAACGACAGCGACGACAGGCTCTTGCCATTCGCGCCGGGGCCGGCCGAGTGAAACAGGATGAACAGCGACGGCACGACCACCGACAGCCACAACGGCATGCGCGCATGGAACAGCCCGAGCACAACCAGCATCGCGCAGACCGCCGCGAAACCGATCGCGGACGCGCGGCGCAGGCCGACCCGGCGGCCGACCGTCGACGACGAGAAGCCGCCGACGATCCCGAACAGATTGAACACGAGCGCACCGAGCGTCGCGTAGACGAAGTCCTTGCCGAACAGCGCGGCGCTGATCAGCGGCAGATACCAGCCGATCGCGAAGTACTCGATCGACTGGCCGATCTGCACGGCCGCGGCCAGGATCGTGCGTGGCAGGTAGACCCCGCGAAAGATCAGCAGCACGTTCGCGAGGCCGCGCGTCGCCGGATTGACGATCGGCGTGCGCTCATGCGCGGGTGCGGCAACGAAGGCCTGCCCGTAGATGCGCGTCATCGCGCGAGCCGCATCATCGAGACGCTCCTTGCGTGCGAGCCAGATCGGGCTTTCGACGAGGAACGCGCATTGCAGCGCGAGGATCGCGACGCCGAACACCGCGGTGGCCGCCACCGAATAGCGCCAGATGGAATCGCCGACCTGCCAGGTGTGGAACAGCAACGCGAGCAGCAGGTTCAGGCACACGGCCGTGTACCACATGCCCTGCCACGTATTGAGCCGGCTCTTCAGGCGGCCCGGCGTGAACTCCGCGAGCATCGCCATCGCGATCGCGAAGTCGATCCCGTACGCCATCCCGACGAAGAAACGGCCGGCGAGAATCGTATTGAAATCCGGTGCGAACACCACGAGCAGCGCACCGATCACCGACAGCAGCTTCGCGGCGATCAGCGGCCGCACGCGCCCCCACCGGTCGGCCATCCAGCCGCCGATCGGGTTGAACGCGATTGCGACCCACGACGCGAACGACGTCATCCACGCGACCTGTGCGGCCGACAGATGCAATTCGTGCGTCATCGGCCCGAGGCCGGCGCTCAATGCCGAGTTGGAGAATGCGTCGAGAAACAGCCCGCCGAGCGACAGCCACCAGACGAGTCCCGCCCTGCCCGCAATACCGGGGCGCGCGTCGAGAAAGGAGATGACGTCTTCAATGCCATGAAGCTTGACCGCGATCGTTTGCACAATCGGCCTCCGTATATTTGTTCTGTAAGAGGCTCGACATTGCAGATGCGATCGACGCATGGAGAGACCATCTTACAGATAGTCTCTTATCTAGATCTGCCGGGGCAATTTACGGCGCCGGGCGCGGGTATGTCAAGCGCATCCGGTTGTGCGACGCAGCGAGTATCGTTGCGCATGCAACCATATCGGTAGTTTCCCGAGGGCGGCGAATCCGCACGTTGCGGCCGCGCCGTCGGGCGTCAAGTTTGCGGTCGGCATCATCGCGCGCGCCGTATCCACCTGGCGCGCGCACCGCAAGCCGACGCACCGCTCAAACGAGCCTGCCACCGCCGTCGATGTGCAGGATCTCCCCATTCATGAAGCCGTTGCCGAGCAGGAACGCAATCGCTTCCCCCACTTCATCGGCACGCCCCACACGGCCGCCGGGCAGCGCCGATGCCGCGCCCGCGAGGATCGTATCGCGCGCTTCCGTGCCGAACGCGTCATACAGCGGCGTTTCGACGAAGCCGGGCGCGACGACGTTCACGCGAATCGGCTTCAATTCGAGCGCAAGCGACTGCGCCAGCGCCTCGACGCCGCGCACGGCGGCGGCAATGACGGACGTGCCGTGCGCGGCCGGACGATCCGACAGTTGCCCGCCGGTCAGCACGATCGAGCCGGTGGCGGGCATCAGCGGCAACGCGGCCCGGATCGCGTAGACCGGCCCGGCGATCCGCTCCTGCAGCGCGGCGAGCAGGTGATCGGGATCCGTCTCGTTCAGCTTGCCGGCGATGAAGCGGCCGGCGGTAATGACCAGGTGATCGACGCGCGCGATCGTGTCGAAGACGGCCTGCACCGCATGCCGGTCCGCGATGTCGGCCACCGCGATGCGCGCGCCGCCGATCGCTTGCGCGGCGGCTTCGAGCTTCGCGCGGGTCCGGCCGACCAGCGTGACGCTGGCGCCGTTCGCCTTCGCGGCGGCCGCCGCCGCGAGGCCGATTCCGGAGCTCCCGCCGAATACCACCACGTGCGCACCGTCCAGTGCCGAAGATTGCGTTGCCTCGTTCATGTCGACTCCTCATCAGGGATTGAAGGTTCGCGAACGTTAGGTCATTCCTGATTGCACGGGAACGTGGGAGACTTGAATAAGGTTCATGCCATAAAGGAATAAGATGGATTCGCTGCGAGCCATGCGCGTGTTCGTCCGCGCGATCGAACTCGGCAATTTCTCGGCGGTCGCGCGCGAGGAAGGCACCGGCCAGCCGACGATCAGCAAGATCGTCGCCGCGTTCGAACAGGAACTGGGTGTTCGCCTGCTCGAACGCTCGACCACGAGCCTCGCGCCCACCGACGAAGGGCGCCGGTTCTACGATCGCTGCAAGCGCGTGATCGACGAATACGCGAGCGCGGTCGCCGAGGTGCGCGGGCAAACGGTGCGGCCGGTCGGCAAGCTGGTCGTCAACGTGCCGCTCGGGCTGGGCGAACTGAGGCTGAACGCGCTCGTGCTCGAATTCCTCGCCGCGTGGCCGGAGATCGAGGTCGAGCTGCAATTGACCGACCGCGTGATCGACCTGGTCGAAGAAGGCGTCGATGTCGCCATTCGCCTCGGCCACCTGCTGCCGCCGGATGCCGTGGCGCGCCACATCGCGTCGTCGCCGCGCCTGCTGGTCGCCACGCCGGGGTACGTGTCGCAGGCGCCGAAGCTCCGCCGGCCGGAAGACCTGGCCAGGCACGAATATGTCGGCTACGCACGCGCGGACATCGGCAACGAACTGACCTTCGCCCGCGGCGACGAGCAGGTCGTCGTTCCGGTACACGGCCGGTATCGCGTGAACAGCTCGATGGCGCTGCGGGAGTGCTTCCTGGCGGGAAACGCGGTAGGCAGCGGGCCCGCGTGGCTCGTTCAGGACCTGATCGACAGCGGGCAGCTCGTCCGGTTGCTGCCGAAGTGGGACATGGTGCCGCCGCATGCGCTGCACCTCGTCTATGCGTCGCGCCGCTATCTGCCGCTCCGGACCCGCACGTTCCTGCAGTTCATGGAGCGGCGGATTCCCGAGCTGCCCGGGTTCCGGGCGACCACCGCCCCGACCACCACCCCGACCGCGCCCGCGTCGCGGCAGGCCCGCTGACGGACGGGCGACGCGTTCACCGCCGCCCGGGTGCCGATCCGCCACCGTTTTCCCGATTCGTCGAATCCCCGCTATTGCAGCGCCCCCGGCGGCGGCGGCGGGCCGTTCGGCTAAAATGCCGCACTTTCCACCTTGTCCGGCCCGCTCGCCATGCAACCCGCCTCCCCCGCCCAACCCGCCGCTCACGGCGCCGATGCCGCCGATTCGGCCCGCGACCTCGTCTACGGCCCGAACGACCGGCCGGCGCCGATGGTCGCCTTCGTCGCCGCGCTGCAGCACCTGCTGGCGATCATCGTGCCGATCGTCACGCCCGGCCTGCTGATCTGCCAGGCGCTCGGCGTGTCCAGCCGGGATACGACCCTTATCGTGTCGATGTCGCTGGTCATTTCCGGCATCGCCACCTTCGTCCAGTGCAAGCGCTTCGGCCCGCTGGGCGCCGGCCTGCTGATCGTCCAGGGCACCAGCTTCAACTTCGTCGGCCCGCTGATCGCCGGCGGCAGCCTGATGGTCAAGCAAGGCACGCCGGTCGAAACCGTGATGGCCGCGATCTTCGGCGTCGTGATAGCCGGGTCGTTCGTCGAGATGGGCGTGTCGCGCATCCTGCCGTTCGTGAAGCGCCTGATCACGCCGCTCGTCACCGGCATCGTCGTGCTGCTGATCGGCCTCACGCTGATCAAGGTCGGCCTCATCAGCATGGGCGGCGGCTATGGCGCGATGGCCAAGGGCACGTTCGCGAGCGCGGAGAACCTGACGCTATCGGGCCTCGTGCTCGGCACGATCATCCTGCTGAACCGCGTGCCGATCGTGTGGGTGCGCAGCACCGCGCTGGTCATCGCGCTCGTCATCGGCTATCTCGCGGCCGCGTTCCTCGGCCGCCTCGACTTCACCGGCATGCACCAGGCCGCGCTGTTCCAGGTCCCGACGCCGCTGCACTTCGGCATCGGCTTCTCGTGGTCGCTGTTCGTGCCGATGCTGATCATCTACCTCGTCACGTCGCTCGAAGCGATCGGCGACGTCACGGCCACCAGCAAGATCTCGAACGAGCCGGTCGAAGGCCCGGCGTGGATGCAACGGATCAAGGGCGGCGTGCTCGTCAACGGCGCGAACTCGCTGCTGGCCGGCGTGTTCAATACGTTCCCGAGCTCCGTGTTCGCGCAGAACAACGGCGTGATCCAGATCACCGGCGTCGCGAGCCGCTACGTCGGCATCTGGATCGCGGGGATGCTCGTGGTGCTCGGCCTGTTCCCGGTCGTCGCCGGCGTGCTGCAGGCGGTGCCGGAGCCCGTGCTCGGCGGCGCGGCGATGGTGATGTTCGGCGCGGTGGCCGCATCGGGCATCAACATCCTCTCGGGCGTCCATCTCGATCGTCGCGCACTGCTGATCATCGCGGTGTCGCTCGCGCTCGGCCTCGGCGTGTCGCAGGTGCCGGACATCCTCAACAGCCTGCCGCACGCGCTGAAGAACGTGCTGGAATCGGGTGTGGCAACGGGCGGCATCTGCGCGCTCGTGATGAACTGGTTCCTGCCGGAAAAGAAGTAAGCAGATGAACCGCGCGACGCGCGGTGCGCCTGACGGGCCGCACCGCGTGTCGTGCCAGTCGGCACCCGCGACTCCCGGTGCAGGCTGCGCGATCAACGCATCGCCAACCGGCCGATTCCGGTCACGCCACCCGTCGCACCGCTTGCGTCCCCCTCAAAACCGCTCGTCCGCTATCGCCGGCATCACCAGTTCCCGTACGAACGCGGCATCGGACAAGTTCAGCAGCGTACGCACGACAGCCACCACGTCGTGAACCGGCACCCGCCCGCCATCGCCGCGCGCCGCGGCCTCTTCGATCGGAACGGACAACGCATCGTCGGTATTGAGGTTGCCGAGTTGCAGGCACGTGACGGCCAGCCGGCTCCCTCTGAATCCTTCGCGCAACGCATCGGCCACGCCGTTCAGCGCGAACTTCGACGCGCCGAACGCGACTTCCGGCCGCCCGCTTTGCCGAAGCGCGGACGTGGAACCGGTCAGGATGACTTGAGGCTTGCGTGATTGCAGCAAGCGCGGCACCAGGCGCTTGAGCAACAGCAGCGTGGCCGTGATGTTGACGTTCACCAGATCGACGATCGCATCGTCCGGCTCGTCCAGGAATGCGTAGCTGCCCGTGAAGGCTGTCGCCTCCCAGATTCCCACGTTGCAGATCAGCACATCGAACGCGGACGGCGCGGCCTGCGCAATGTGCGCGGCGGCTTCGGCAGGCGACGCCATGTCGGCCTCGATCCACTGCAGCTCGACACCCGGCGGCAACGTTACTGCATCCGGACGCGTGCGCGATACGCCGACAACGGTGTCGCCGGCGCGGCAGACGCCTTCAACGAGCGCACGGCCCAGCCCTCTGCTGGCGCCGACAATCATGATCCTCATGGCGGGTTTCCCGATGGTTGCGCGACCCACGTTACCGGCGGCCGCGTTTGAGCGCGCCGTATCGGGCTCCATGCGAGGCTTGCTCGCAGAGAAAGCGCGTACGGACAGTCCGGCGATCGTAACGTACCGCGGCGATGCGAAGCGGCATACCCCCAACCTTCGCAAGGGCGTCCGGCCCGGCCGGACCATGCGATGTGTCCCGCCCCCCACCCTGCACGTTCGACGTGTCTCCGGGCAATCGGCCGCGTGCCGGCGGCGATCAAAGGTCAAACCCGGTCAGGTCGCCTTGGCCGATCGATTCTTGCTGGTTAGAATCACGGCATGCCCCAAGCCCCCGTCCCCAACACCGCCCCCGAAACGAGCGCCGTCCCGGTCAAGGAACGCGCGACCATCGTCTGCTACCGCGGCGAACACGTCCTGCTCGTCGCCCGTGCGGCATCGCGCTGGGCCCTTCCCGGCGGCACGATCAAGCGCGGGGAAACGCCGCTCGAAGCCGCACATCGCGAGTTGTGCGAAGAAACCGGCATGACCTGCCAGCAACTCGTGTACTCGATGCAGTTCACCGGGCTCGCCAAGATCCATCACGTGTTCTTCGCGGAAGTCGCCCCGGACCAGACGCCGCAAGCGAACAACGAGATCGAGAAATGCAAGTGGTTTCCGATCGACAGCGTCGACGGATTGCGCGCAAGCATTCCGACGAAACGAATCGTCGAACTCGTTTATCAACACGAGATCCGCAAGGCGTAACGCACTACGGACGAGCGCATGCATGAGCCGGCGGCCGGCTCAGATCATCCTGCGTGGATCAGCGGTGCGAGAGCGCTCAGTGCGAACGCCTTCTTCGCAATTCGTGCGTGGAATAGACGACCAGGAAAATCCCCAGCATCGCGACACCGGATGCCATGAAGTCGTTCGCGCTTCCCGAGCTGTGCAGGGACTTCGGGAATATACCGAGACTCAATCCAGCGACAGCAAGAAGCAATCCTGCAGCCACACCCCAGATCGGTCCGGCAGTCTTTTCGATTTTATTTTTCATACAGCACCCGTCTACAGTCGTTCCTTGGCCGGCATCGGTAACAGACCCCGCGCCTGCCGCCAGCGCACCCACTATAGCCGGGAAACAATTCACGGCGCTTCAGGGCTTTCACCGATCAAGTTTTCCCGGCCGCGGCCGCCCGCCCCGGCCCGCGCGCCGCGCCTGTCCGCCGATCGATTTCACGCCGCCGCCCCAGGCGTAATCGGGTGTAATTGAACCGTCCCTCCAGACTGCCTAATTTCCACCTGTACATTCGGCGCGCCGACGCACCCCGCTCGATCGCCCCGAAGGATCCGCGAGCTTGGCGCAGCAACCCGGTACCTGTCCGGAACAGGGCAATTCAGAAAATCGGCGCCTTAACCCGGCCTCCGATCCAAGGCGGGGATTCGCGCCATATCGCGCGCGAATCCCTGCCTGGCTCGATATAACGCACCGCACGTTCTCAACCGGAGATGGAAATGATCAATATTCAGGACTCCCGAGTCATCAAGTACGACAACGACAAGAAGAGTGTCACTGTCTATCGCGATTTCAATAACACCAATCTCTGGTATATCGTGCCGAAGCCCCAGCTGGCCACCCAAACCGTCGACGGCATCACCCTCCCCGCTTTCTCGCTGACCGAGTTCAGGACGAACAGCGGCTCGGCCGGCACGGTGACGTTCACGGCCGAGCTCGTGATCGACCAGGAGGCCTACCAGGCCGTGAAGAACGCCCTGGGCCAGGGCATCGAATTCGGCCAGTTCACGTGGAACGACGCCCAGGCTTTCCTGACGCTGACGCTCCCGTCCGGCCAGCCGGACACGCAGATCAACGTGACGCCGTCCAATTTCGGCAGCAACGCGGCGACGTTCATCATCGACCTGAAAACCGCCGCCGACGTCAAGACGATCCGCGACATCTTCGACACGGGCGTCGGCCTGTCGACCTGGTCGATCCAGTACGTCGCCACGACGCTGAGCAAATTGCCGGCCGTCAAGGCCACCGTGACCTACGACTGCGCGATCGCCGCCAGCTACCAGAAGACCGTCCAGATCGACCGCAACGTCTGGGGCAGCGAGACCGGGCGGCGCACGACGATCCGCGAATACATGCAGAAGTCGGATTCCGGCAAGGTCACCCTCGATTGGTCGACCCAGCCGTCGGACGAGTTCCGGCAACGCGTCCACGACTGGGCGTTCACGACGCTCGAGGGGCTGGTCCAGGCAGCCGCGGACGACGTCGCGCGCCGCCTCGGTGCGAGCGCAGCCAACGATTTCAGCATCAACTCCATCGGCTCGTTCCAGCGCATCTACGAGGAAAACGAGGTCATCGACTGGACGATCATGCCGCAGGGCTTCCTTCCGACCTTCGACAAGAATGTCTGGAGCCGGCTGGACAAGACGGTCGACAACCGCACGCTGGACGTGTCCGTAACGATGTCGGCCGACCTGAAGAGCGCGGGCATCAAGAAGGTCACCGTGACCATCGATTATCCGGGCAAAGCGCAGCCGGAATCCAACGCATTCACGGTCACCAGCGCCAATACGTGGTCCTACCATTCCAACGGTTTCTTCGACGCCGGCAAGAAATTCGTTTCGGAATACACGTACTGGTACCAGGTCGAGCCCGAAAGCGGCGATGCCTTCACGTCGCCGAAACTCAAGAGCAGCAGCGACCAGCTTCAGATCTCCAACACCAACCTCGGCTATCAGCAAGCCGAGTTCATCTGCTCGAATATCGCGTTCGCGTCGGAAAACCCGGGCAACGAGGTCGACTTCGTGCTGATCGACTTCACGTACCTGCCGACCACCGACGGCAAGCTGTACGTCGATCAACGCAAGGTCATCAAGAACGACGAGGCCGTGCAATTCAGGAGCCACAGCTATCAGCCGAGCGGCGCGGCCTATACCTACGCCGTCACCTACGTGCTGACGAACGGCAACATCATCGTCAACCAGCCGCAGTCGGTGTACCCGGTGGTGAACAGCAAGACCCTGACCGTCTACAGCATGATCGGCCCCGCCGACTTCACGGTCACCGTCATGAACGACACGATCCCGGGAGGCAGTATCGCGCTGCCGGCCATCACCGGCATCTCGCTGTCGACCGACTACACGGACCAGCCGGACAGCCCGGACCACCAGACGCACAACTTCACCCAGTTGAAGATCGAAGACTACTACACCAGCACCTGGGAATATCTGGCTGTCAAGCGAAGCACCTCGACCGTTCAGGTCGACGGATGGGTCTATTACCGCGACCGGAACAACACGCGCAAATCCGCGCCGGTCCGCAAGGTGCGTTACGGCAACCAGCCGACATTCGCGTTGAACCTGTTCCCGGTCGAATTGCCGTTCACCGTGACCGTCGATCCGTCACTGGTCGACTGGAAAGCGTATGTCCAGGTCACGATCGATGTGTACCGCATGTCGAAATACGGCAAGACCGACATCGACTCCCAAACCTTCAAGCCCGTGACCCTCTCGAACGGCACCCAGGTCTTCCCGTCGCCCTACTACTACACGTTCTCGCGCGAAGTCGATGCGACGACGGAATTCCACTACGCGTTGACCTACTTCGAAATCGGGAGCGAACGCGCCATCCCCGGCCCGGCGGGCAATTACGACAGCAACATACTGACCCTGCCCCACGACGCGAAAGGCGGGACGAAGCCGGTCTACTCGGTACGGCTGCCGGCAAGCGACGTCATGACGCGCGACCTCGCCGAGACCGACGAGGCCGACGAGACCGACCTGGCCTGACCGCCATCCTGACCGACCGAGACGCACGACCATGACGACCCTCACCTACACCGTCAAGCTGGCGACCGAATCCGGCTCCGCGTCACCTCCCGCCCCGCGGCGTGCGACGCTGCTGCTCGAGTTCAAGGATCCGGTCAACGACGCCTACCGGCAAACGACGCTCGTCCTCGACGCCGACACGCCACAGCGCACGTGGCAGGTCGACGCGACCGCGGCCGACACCGGGCAGGCGTTCTATTCCTCGGTGCTCGATTACGAGGCCAGCGAACAGGTCGTGCGCCCCCCGGTCGCCTTCACCGGCACCGAGGCCACCATCGGCGGACCGGTCGAGCCCGTCTCCGTCATGGCGCTGCTCGACACGCTCGACTGGAGCGCCGTCTCCTCGGTTCGGGTCACCGTCGGCGGGAAGTCCCACACGTTCTCCAGCGAGCGGCCGTATGCGTGGTGCTTCGCGTTGCCCAGTCCCGGCATCGTCGAATGGACCGCCGACTACACGATGACGGACGGCACCCGGCGCTCCGGCGCGGGGGTCGCCACGCAGGGCGTCGCCGTCATCCCCGCGCCGCCGGCCGAGGTCAGCTTCTCGATCGTCGCGGCCGATTTCGACGCGTTCGCGGTCGCCGCCGTCGCGCTGCGCGTGACCGGCTACGACGGCGTGATCAGGACTGCCACACTCGGCAAGACGCAGCCGAGCGTGACGCTTTCGCTGCCATTCGCACCGCCGAAACAGACGTGGTTCGTCTACGACTGGACGGTCACCTATACCGACGGCACGCCGGCGTGGACGGCGCCCGCCCGCTCGAGCGACGGCGCGCAATCGATCGTACTCGACGATGTCGGCCGCATCCTGCTGGCCAGCGACGAGATCGACTTCGACGTGGTCCAGACCGTGACGCTGTCCTGGCAGTACGACAGCCAACCCAAGACCGCCGAGCTGTCGCGCGTGCAGCGGTCGTTGTTGCTGCGCCCCGGCCAGGACTACGATCGTGCGCAGCCGCTGGTCGCCGGCCTGACCTATGCGCTGTCCAGCGGGTCGACGAATCTCGTGGGCGAGGCGGTGCCGCAGGGCCGCTTCGAGGTGCCCTATCCGCTCAGCACGCGGCTCGTGCGTGTCTTCGCGCCCGGCATGATGACCACGCCGCCGCTCTACAGCGCGATCACGCTCACGTCGGTCCAGACGCGGGAAGTCGGTTCCGGCTGGCAGCTCCAGACCGCCTTGCTGCCGATCAGCCTCACCCCGAGCGCACCCACCTGGGAAACGCGTGTCGCCGCGGTCGACCCGGAGCGGGTCGCGCTATTTTTCTCGGGCATGGCAACGCCCGAGGGCGGCGGCAAGACGAAGCCGATCGTGCCAACCCGGTCGCCATTCGAGATGACGCCCGCGGGGCCGGAGATCAGGATCGCGACGGTCCAGGTGTCCGCCCAATCGGTCTCCTGGGGGCGCTACGTCCGCGTGGAAGCGACCTTGTGGACCGGCAGCGATGCGAAACGGGAGAACGAACAGACCATCGCCTTCGACCGCAACAGCGGCGATGCGTGGTGGGCCTACCTGCCGCCGTCGGGAACCTACGGCCCGACGTTCCGGTGGTCGGCGACCTACTATCCGGCCGACGGCACATCGCCGCTGCACAAGGCGCCGGCGGCCGGCGACAACCCGAATCTGTCGCTGCCGCCGACCGTCTCCTGACCGCGGCCTTCACGCACGAACGCCCACCACGCCCATGGCCGAACTCCACCCTGCAGTGCAGCGCGCGCTGGCGCTGGCGTCCTCGTACGGGACGCCGCCACGCCAGGTCGCTGCGCCCGCGCCGGACGCCGCGCTGCGCCACCTGCTGCGCGACCGTTCGCCGGCGGAACCCGCCGCCTGGAACGACAGCAAGCTGGGACGCAGCGGCTTTCCGATGGAAATCTCCATCGCGTTCGGCCGCCCGGAACTGCGCTACACCGTCGAGCCCGCCGGCCCCGACATTCCGCCTGCACGCCGGTTGAGCCGCGCGGCCGCGGCCATCGCCGCGCTGTCGGACGAATCGATCGAACCGGCGGATCTCGCGGCGATCGCGTCCTTCCAGGGTAACGCGGCGCTCGCGTACGGCGCGTGGATCGGCGGCCGGCACGGCGACGGCAAGCCCCGCTTCAAGCTCTATGCGGAAGTACCCGAGCGCGGCGCCGAGCACGCGCTGGCCTGGGCCACCCGCCATCTCGGCGACCTGTCCGGCATCGTCCGGCGCGGCGCGTGGCCCGTCATGGCCGGCTGGCAACCCGCGGGCCGGCGGGCCGAGCTCTACCTCCGCACGCGCCGGCTGTTCCGCGCGGACGTGCCGCTGCTGATGGCGTCGGCGCGACTCGAGCACCGCGCCGACGAAGTCCTCGGTCTGCTGCAGGATGCCTGCTGCAGCGCCATCGAGGCCACGCTGCCGGCGGCCGACTTCGGCGTCAGCATCGGCGCCGGCCCGGACGGCACGTCGACGTTCACGCTGTACGCGGTCGCCAACGACCTGTTCGGCGGCGACGGACGCATCCGCGAAACGGTGCTCCGTGTCGCCGCCGCCCGCGGATGGAACACGCACTTCTATCGCGCGCTGAGCGAACCGCTGGCCGACGCGAGCGGTTTCGTGACACGGCACGGGATGTTCGGCATCGTCGTGGCGTCGGACCAGCCCGCGACCGTGGCCATCGGACTGACGCCGGACCAGCCCGAGACGCTGTCATGAGCGCCACGCTGCCTGCCCGCGTCGCCGGCGCATCGCTCGATGCGCTCATCGCCGCGCAACGGCCGAGCGGCGCGTTCCCGTCGAGCGTGACCGTCGGCGACCGCCATTACGCGGACGAGAATGCGTTCGTCACGGCGCTGGTCCTCGACGAGCTGGCGCGCCTGCCGGCCGGCACGGCCGATCGCGCCATCGCCCGCGGCCTCGACTTCCTCGAGCACTGCGCATCGCTGACCTGCGCGGGCGCGTTTCATTTCTACCCGCCCGACCGCATGCCGTCCTGGCTGGGCGTCGATCTGCCCGCGGACGCCGACGACACCGCGCTCGCGCTGATGCTGCTCGCCCGGTTCGGGCGACGCAGCGCGACCCAGGCCGTCGACGCGCTGGACCGCGCGCTGCATCCGTGGCGGCTGCACTACCGTCCGGAGTCCGTCGATCCCTGGGTTGCGCAGGGGGCATGCCGGACCTGGCTCGACCGCCGTGCAGCGCCCAATCCGGTGGATGCGTGCGTGAACGCGAACGTCGCGACGGCGCTGACCTCGCTTGGCTGCGCCGGCCACGCAGCCTGCCGCGCGGCGCGCGACACCGTGCTCGACGCCATCGCGTTCGTCGCGGAGAACCCCGCGCATCGCGCACGGCTGACCGCCTTCTACCCCGACCTGTGGGAACTGGTGCATGCGCTGCGCCGCGGCGCACGGCGCGGCGTGGCCGGTTTCGCACCCGCCGCCGCGCAGCTGGCCGGCATGCTCGCCCCCCATGCCGGCGCGCACGCCACCGTCTTCTCGTCCACCGACCGGCGCTGGCTCTGGACCGCGCCCCTGTTGCAAACGGCGCGCACGCTCACGCGCGACACGCCCTAGCCGTCACCGCCCCCCCCTTCAACTGGAGAGATTCCATGCCTGGCGTTCATACCGTCCCGCCGTCCCTGTCCGCTTCGCTCTACGGCAACGCACCCGATCCGAAATCGGGCCTGCAGGTCAGCACCCGTCTGATGGAAAGCTACGAGATCGTCCGCCCGGTCACCGGCGCGAGCGACATCTCGACGTTCCTCAATTCCGCCGGACGCCTCGATATCTATTCGTCCGGTACCGCGCAAAAGGTCTACCGGATCCGCGCGGACAACCAGTCGGACACCGGCTGGGCCGAAGCCGACCTGGGCGTCACCGCCAGCCAGGTCAGCCCCTACCTCGCGCGCAGCGACGATAACGACAACCCGAACCTCCTGGGCATCGGCACCAACGGCAAGCTGACGCTCAGCCAATGGAAGGACGGCCGCTACGCGCAGGCCGACTGCCAGCCCGCCGGCGCCAAACGCCCGCTCAAGCAGATGCTGTCGACCCGCAATTTCGGCAACGTCTACGTCAACGTCGTGCTCGACAACGACGAAGTCGGCAGCAGCTACCTGAGGAAGGACGGCACCTGGGGGTCGACCGACTGGGTGCCGATCCGCAAGAGCCAGGACAGCACGGAGAACGCCACCGTCAAGCGCATCGCGATGTGCGCGAACGATCCGGTGCAGCAGTCGCTGTTCGCCATCGGCCCGGACAACGCCGTGCTGTTCGCGCAGAGCGACTTCCGGTTCTCCTACTTCACGACGCTCGGCTACAAGAAGGCGATCGACCTCGCCGTCGTGTCCGATCAGGAGAAGCGCCTGAACATCTTCATCGTCGATACCGACTTCGGCATCTGGCAAAAGCGCGAGAAGAAGTACAGCACGTCCGGCATCCAGTTCGACGACTGGGTGCTGGTCAGCAACGCGGCCCCGGTGACGTCGCTGCGGGCGGTCATCAACGCCGGCGGATTGCTCGAGATCTTCGCGATCGGCAAGGATCAGCGGCTCTACCATACGCGGCAGATCAGCAGCGGGCTCAACAAGGTGAGCTGGTCGAGCCTGTTCGAACTCGGCAACCCGGTGCCCAACACGAAATTCACCGTCGGCCGCAACGCCGCCGGCTACTCGGAAGCGTATTCCGTGTCGTCGGACAGCAAGCTGTATCGCTTCTGGCAGGATCCGAAGACGACCCAGTGGACCAACGAGGAAATCCGCCTGCAGGGCTCGGGCGAGATGACGTCGGTGCCGACCCATGCAACGGAAATCACGGTGCTGGACGACGCCGGTCAGCTGGCCGTCAATGCGCAGGTCCGGATCGATGCCGCGTCGATGGTGCCGCTGCGCATCAACGGCCTGTACTACCAGGCCAGCCCCGACTACACGATCCCGGTGCTGTCGGGCGGCGGCGGCAAGGTGGTGATCGAGCGCTTCACCAACAGCCTCGCGAGCCCGAGCTACCACGTCCGCACCCAGTACATGCAGCCGGGCGAAGGCGTCACCGTGGAGCCGAACGGCGCATTGCAGGAGAAGATGCATGCGGTCGACACCGATGCCGTCTGGAACGCGAAGACCGCCTCCGGCGCCTACCTGCTGACCGGGGAATTCCGGACCCGCGACAACGCCGAGAACATGGCGAAGATCATGCGGCAGTCGATGTCGTTCGGCATGCCGGCGAACGCGGCGGCCCGGAGCCGGCGTTACCTCGGCGCCAACCGCTCCGTCGTCGGGCTGCGGCATACGGTGCGCGGCACCGCCGATCCGTTCGCGCTCGTGCCGGAGGACGTCCCCGCGCAGCACTGGCGGGTGTCGTTCACCGATACCGGCGTGCACTACGACGACCTGACCGCGGACCAGGCCGGCGCGTACCTGCTGCGTTCCCGCGCACTGGCGTCGTCCGGCGATGCAACCCTGGCGAACGCCGGCTTCCTCGGCATCGACTGGGGCGATATCTGGAACGCGATCAAGAACGGCGTCGGCCGCATCGTCGACGGCCTGAAGGAATTCGTCGTGACGACCATCGTCGATCCGGTCACGCGCCTCGTGAACGAGATCAAGGTCGTCTTCAATTTCCTCATCGACGGCGTGACGTACCTGATCGACAAGACCATCAAGCTCTTCCAGCAGGCGTTCGACATCGTCGAGGGCATCTGGAACAAGATCAAGGTGTTCTTCAAGGAACTGTACGAGTGGCTGGCCTTCTTCTTCGCATGGGGCGACATCAAGCGGTCGGCGGAGGCGACCCGCCATACGTTCGACGCGACCTTCGACTATCTGCTCCTGGCGGTCGATGCGGTGAAAGGCCAGGTGGCGGCCGGCTTCGATCACCTGCAGACGGAGATCGACAAGGCCGTCAACACGTTCCTCGCGCAACTGGATCCGAAGCTCGCGATCGGCCAGTACGCGGACGACGTCGATCGCCCCGACCCGCGCATCGACGAATCGACCAGCCACAACGTGCTGCTCAACGCGTTTTCGGACAACTACAAATCGACCCGCGTACTGGCGCGCGGCGATGCGCTGGCTCTCGCCGCCGACCCGCTCCAGGACCTGTGCGAGAAGCTGAAGGACGTCGCCGACAACTTCGAGTTCGGTCAGGGCAAGAACGCGTTCCACGACGCCGCCACGTACTTCGAGCAAATCGGCCGCACCCCCGATCGCGTGCTCGACCTGCTGTTCGCCGGCACCGTCAAGGTGATGGAAGCCGTCACCCAGTTTGCACTGAGCGCGGCCAAGGGGCTGGTCCTGACGATTCTCGACCTGGTCGGCGACGTGATCGGCGCGATCAAGGCGCTGTTCAACACGGAATGGGAAATCCCGTTCGTGTCGCAGCTTTACAAGCTGATCACCGGCTCGTCGCTGAGCTTCAAGGTGTGCGACCTGTTCTCGACTATCGTCGCGATTCCCGGCACGTTGCTGTACAAGCTGGTGAAACATGAAGCGCCGTTCCCCGACGCCGCGAGCGTGACCCGCTTCAAGTCGTCGTTCACCGCGCAGTGGCTGGCCGAGCAGAGCGGGATCGCGCCGAAGTCCGACGTGTCGCTGATGGTCAGCGCCGAGCAGAAATCGGCCATCTCGATCTTCTTCGGCGTGTCGGCGTCGGTCTGCATCTTTGCCGCGACCATTCTCGACACCATCGAGATCGCGTTGCAAACCGAAGAGGTCGAGGTCGAGGCAATCGGCACCGGCTCGCTGTTCATGGGCTTCGGCTCCGCGTTCTTCAGCGTGCCGTGGATGATCGCGAGCGATGCGGGCGGCTTTTCGTGCCACGACGCCAAGGGGCTCAACAACCTGCTGTGGCTGTTGAACACCGTCGTGGGCTATGGACGGGCCGGCGCGCTCAAGATCGCCGGCAAGAAATACAAGATCCCCGCGGAAGTGGATCAGGTCACCGTCAACCTGTGGGGCTGCGCGCGGCTGGCCCTGGGGATCGTGTGGGCCGTGAAGAGCGGCGAGAAACTGGACGGCTTCGAGGCGGCGGAACTATTCGTCGACACGATCACCAGTCAGGTGTTCCGCTTCCTGGGCGTCAAGGCGGTGGTCGCCTCGACCGAGGGCATCTCGCTCCTCGCGTTGCTCGTCATCGTCGGCCTGGGCGGCATGACGACGACCGCGCTGCATCTGGCCGCGTCGCTGAAGTCCGGCGAGGCCGTCGCGAAGCGCCTTCCCGCCCAGGCGCTGGCGTGACGCCGGTCGATCGTCGCGGCACAGGCCGGCATTGACGCGGCACCGTGCGGTGGCACTCGGGCAAGCGGGCCGAGCGCCGCCGTACGACCGCGGTCGAGGCGGTGCCGGGCCGCCCGCTGGCGGCGATCGGCGCGTCAAAGAAACAGCAGCGCCTCGTTCAACTCCGGCTCACGGCACGGCTGCCCGCGCCAGCCCAGCCGAACGGGGACCGAATAGAGCCGTGGCGCACCGAAACGCGGCCAGAAATGGCACAGCCCCGGCGCGATCACCTGCACCACGGACAAACCGATGTCGGGCCGCGTCTTGTCGACGACGAGCACATCCATGCCGGCCGCCGCGATGCGTCCGACGCCATCCGCGATCGCCGCGGGCAACGACGCGGCGTCGATCGGCTGCCACGTCGAGCGGGTCGTGCAACGCCCATCCGTCGCCGGATACAGGAATCCGGTATCCGAAAGCTTGTCGCGATCCCACGGGTGCGGGGCATCCGCCGCGACATCGAGCAACTGGTTCACTTCGGTCAGCGCCCGCTGCACCGCGATACGGCCGTCCGGATGGCAGCCGAAGCCGATCGAGAAGCGCCCGTCCTGCGGATTTTCCGCCAGCGCGGCCACGGTCGGCACGCCGAGATCGGCGGTGATGTCGAGTGCCCATAAACGCCATCCGAACGTCGCGTACTCACGCACGAGCGCATCGAAATACGGATCCTCGAAACTCGCGAGTTCGATGCCCGGGCGCGGAATCCGGTTGTACCACCAGATCGCGACCGCATCGCGCTCGATCAATTCGAGCATACCCTGCAGGATCGCCTCGTCGACGCTCGATCCCGCCGCGCAGCCGTTGGGGTTGTGCACGCAGGCGGCCGGCGCCTGCGCACTGTCGGGCGTTTCCGCATAGCAGTAGCTCAGCGGCACGAGATGGCGCCGGCCGGTCACGAGCGACCAGGCCGGCGTCCAGTCGATGACGTCGCGCGCCGTAAAGCGCGGCGGCACCTGCTTGCGCACATCGCGGGTCAACGCGTTGATCGCATCGCGCGTGTCGAATTGCCGGTCGCTGAACTGCTGAAGGTCGTTCACGTGGATCGGGGCGGCGTCGCACGCCGGATCGGCGAGCAGGCTTTCCATGCTTCCCGTCAGCGTCGCCTCGTCGCCTTGATACACGCTGCTGAATCGCTCGAGCGCCTCGCATAGCGCGCTCGTACGGGCCTGCTCGTCGGTACGGCCCTTGCCGGAGCAGATCCGGTCGAACCGGTTGCTGCCCGGCACCGCAGCCGGGCACACGAGAAAGCCCGATGCGTAGACCTTGCGCAGGCCCGCGTGCCGCTTCGGCATCGGATGCAGATACGCGATCGCGCCGCTGACCGGCGATATCAGGTGGGCATGGCGCGCGAACACCTGTTGCGGATCGGCGGTGCGGTAGCCGCCGTCGGCGCGCGCCAGCGGCACATCATCGGTCAGACGCGGCGCCCGTGCCGCCTGTTCGCGCATCCACGCGGGATTGCCGCAGCACGGGCATTGCGGGCGCCGCAGCACGCGGTGCCGCTCGGCGGCCAGCGTGTCGATGCGCTGCGCCACGAGATGGGTCTGCGCCCGTTCCGATGCCGCGGGATTGACGGCAATCTGCTCGACCGTTGCCGCCACGAGCGCCGCAGCAGCAGACGCCGCGGCACGCGACGCGGCCTGGGGCAGACGCGTCGCGTCGTTGCCATGACGGCGCGCGAGCAGCGCTTCGACCGGCCGGTTGATGCGAATCCAGTAGCGCACGCATTCGATGCACGGCGCGTCGGCACGCGCGCCGCTGCCGGCCAGCAATGGCCCGATCAGCGTCTGCACGCCGCCGGCCGCCACGATGAGCAACGCCCCGCCGCGCGCCGCAACGCGGGCGGCACACGCGGCGAGATCGTCGCGGTCGTGCGTATCGGCAATCGCGACGGTCAGCCCGGCATCCGTCACGACGTCGATGCCGGCCATGTCGAGCGCGCGCCTGAGCGCCGTATCGTCGGCGCCGAACCGCTCGACCGCGACGCGCAATTGCGCGACGTGCGTGCAGGCCGCGTCGCCGTCGAGCCCCGCGCGCTCGAAGAAGCCGCGTGCCGCATCGTCGTCGTGCGGCGCGTCGGCGCGCACGTATCCGCGACGCACCAGTTGATCGAGACGCGCGAGCACGTCCCATTCGCCGAACGCACCGGCGAGCGACGTCACGATCTCGGCGATCGTCATCCGCGCCCGCAAGCAGGCCGCGATTTGCACGAAGAGCGCGCCGGACAGCATCACGCGCTTGAATTCGTCGACGACGAACAGGGTCTCGGGCCCCGCATCGAGCACGAGCAAATGCGGTTTGAAGCGCAACACGCGCGAAAAGTCATCGAGCATCGTGGGGTTCCATGCGACGGGTAAACGAACGTCGCGCGACCCCGGGGCGCCTGCCTCGGGGCCGCGCGACGGCACACGGCGCAGCCGCGCCGCGTCAGCAGCAGGTGAACAGGTAGCTCGGCCCGGCGTCGCAGTAGGCCGCGAGTGCAACGGCCTCCTCGTCCAGGATCGCGGGCTGCTCCGGTATGCCGACCGTCATCACGTTGCGCGGCAGGTTCCAGCTCCCGCTGCCGTTGCCGTGGTTCGTCCAGCCATGACCGCCGGGCGTCTTGACAACCTCGATGTCGACGATCCACGGACACTGGTAACCGAAGTATTTCGCGAGCGTCTCCAGCGGCTTCTCCAGCAGCTCGCCCTTGAATTCCGGGTCCCGCCATGAGAGCGCGATGGCGCGCAGGTAGACCTTCTGGAACTCCAGCATCGATTCGAGCGTCGGATTGGCGTTGTTGTTTGCCATGTCGGTTTCCCCGAGGTCATTCCATGATGGTGATGTGGTTCGCGTTGTAGGCGGCCAGCGCCTGCGCGAATTGCGCTTCGTCCGCCGGCGCGGGCGGCAGGTACAGCGTGAGCTTGTTTCTGCGGCCGGCCGTCCAGTCGCCGTTGACGGTCGGCGTCCACACCGACGATTTGGGCTGCACCTTCAGGTCGAGCCGGAACGGGAAGTGATAGTCGAAATGCTCGCGCAGCGCCTTGATCGGATCGGCCTCGAGTTCGTCGAGAAACGCCGGCGAATGCCACGCCAGCGCGATCGCCCGGATGACGGTGGCGCGGTATTCGAGAAACTGTTCGTACGTCGGTAATCGAAGATCCTTGCTCATCTCTCTGTTCTCCTGATTGACGAATGGAACCACTTACGGCAACGACTGCAACAGCGCTCCGGCGAACCGGGCGATGCGGCCCATGCCCGCCGTTGTTGCAATTTCGACTGCGCGCCGGCACGCGTCCAGCGCGGCCACGCCGCCGCATCGCGGATCGGCCAGGCGCACGTACTCGCACTTCTTCAGCAGCAGTTGCGCTTCGTAATAGCGCTCCCCGGTCGACTCGCACGATGCGAGGCATTGTTCGATCCGGGCGAGCGCGGCGCCGTAATCGCCACGCGCGGCATCCAGCTCGGCAAGCAGCGACGCGTAATAGGTCAGCCCGAGCAATCCGCCCGACTGCCGCTGCGCATCGAGATGCGCGACGACACCGGCACGATCCCCTTGCGCCCACGCGCGAATGATCGCCGCGTAGTGCCCGACCGCGCGCAACCGGTGGACCTCCGACAGGCGCAGGATCGCTTCCGACAGCGCGAGCGCCGCATCGCGATCGCCCGCGAGCTGGTATGTGCGCGCGAGGTACATCATCGTGACGCCGAGCGTCGGCAAATGGTCGAGGCAGGTCGCGCTATACACCGCGTCGCGCGCCAACGCGAGCGCGGCCTGTGGATCGTCGTCCATGCACCAGCGCACGCTGGCCAGCGCCGCCATCGTCCACGCGCGCGTATCGAGCCCGAGGATGCGCCGGTGGTCCGCGTCGCGCCGCACGTCGTAACCTGCCAGCACCGCGTCGAACGCGGCGCGGGCGCGCGCGTAGTGGCCGTCGACCCACAGGCTCATGCCGCGCATCGCGTCCGCCGCGACCTGAACCCCGGCATCGCCGCGCTCGCTCGCGAGCGCATCGAGCCGCACGCCGATCCCGCGCACGGTGGGACGATCGCCCGCGACGTGGTAGTAGGTCGACAAGGTCCATAGCGCACTGATCTCGAGCTCCGGGTCGTCGAGCGTCTGCATTTGCCGCAACAGCTGCTCCGCATGCTCGCGCACCTGCGGATCCGCCCAGCCGAACCGCGCCATCGTCGCGTGCGTCAACGTCGCACGGATGCGCGCGCTGTCATGTTCGCGTTGCGCGTAGTCGGCGTTGCCGAGCCAGTCGAACACGCACTGCCCATAGCGGATCGCATCGTCGTACCGCGAGCATGCGAGCGCGCGACGCGACGCGTCGATGCCGTGGGCGATTGCGTCGGTCAGGGCCCCCGCACGCGAGAAGTGCCCGGCGACACCGAACGTGTGCGCACCGGCACCGCGATCGGCTTCCGCGATCAGCGCACGGCCGACCCGCGCATGGTTGCCGCGCCGCACGGCGGGCGGCATCGATTCATAGGCCGCATCGCGAATCAACGCGTGGCGGAACGCATAGAACACCCGATCGCGCCGGTGCTGCGCATACACGATCCGCTCTTCGAGCAGCAGCCGCAGGTGCGCGTCGAGCGTGGCCCGATCATGTGGCGACGCGTCGGCGAGCAGTTGCGCATCCACCTCGAGCCCGATGGTCGCGGCGAGCTGCGCGGTGTCGCGCGCGTCGTCGATCCGGTCGAACGCGAGCCCGAGCATGCCGCCCAGGCTGAGCGGAAGCGGATAAGGATCCGCTGCCCGCAGCCCCGCGAGCGAGCCGTCGGCGCCGCTCGCCGTCAGCTCGCGGGCGACGGCCTCGATGAACAGCGGGATGCCCGCCGTGCGGTGGGCCAGCTGGTCGAGCCAGGCCGGATCGAACACGCCTCGCCCGGATACGCTCGGCCACCAGCCGCGCGCAGGCGGGGCTGTGATGCCGGATGCCGACGATGTGCGGGTTGCT